>NZ_JARVXN010000016.1:0-45706 GCF_048957715.1 Mitsuaria sp. CC2
GAGCGTCTGGGCGACACCCAGTCTTCTCTTCGCCACTTCAGCGCCTACCGTCGCCTTCATCGAGAAGAAAGTGTCTAGCCGAAGCGCTTGCCAAAGCCGTTCACCACCCAAAAGGAGTTCCACATGTCTGATGACAAGAGTAAGTCCGGCGGCCAGGACCGCACCCGTATCAACGTCAACGAGGATTACGAGCTACGTGACTGGTCCAAGAAGTTCGGTGTGACGCCCGAAGAGCTGAAGCGCGCGGTGAACGCGGTCGGTACCAGCGCTGCAGATGTCGAGGCTCATCTGAAGCGCAGTCAATCCGGCGACAAGACGCGGTGATGCCGTGCTGGTCGCGACCTGGAACGTCAACAACGTTCTCAAGCGGCTCGACCAGCTCCTGGCTTGGTTGGATCACCGCAAGCCGGACGTCGTGGCCCTTCAGGAGCTGAAAGGGACGACGGACAGCTTCCCCGTCGAGGCTCTACGCGCGGCGGGATACGAGGCGCTTGTCGTCGGACAGCGCACCTGGAACGGCGTGGCGCTGCTGGCTCTCGGGCACGACCCGCTATCGGTCGCCATCCAGCTGCCCGGGGATCCCAAGGACAGGGAAGCTCGCTACCTTGAAGCGGCGATCAACGGCGTGTTGTTCGCTTGCTTGTATCTGCCAAACGGCAACCCCCAGCCGGGCCCGAAGTTTCAATACAAGCTGCGGTGGATGGAGCGACTCCGCCAGCGTGCAGAAGCCCTGTGGGCCACGGGACAGCCGGTGGTGATGCTGGGTGATTGGAACGTCGTACCCACGGACCAGGACATCTACAAGCCCGACACCTGGCGAGACAACGCCCTGCTGCAACCGCAAGCTCGTGACGCGTTCGCCGCCATCCTCGATCAGGGGTGGGTCGACGCGCTGAAGAAGCTTCATCCGGACGAAAAGCTGTTCACGTTCTGGGACTATCGCCGCCAGCGGTGGGAGCGCAACGCAGGGCTTCGCATTGATCACATCCTGGTCGGTGGCGCACTGAAGGTCGTCGACGCTGGCGTGGATCGCGACGAGCGTGGCCAGGAGAGCCCCAGCGACCATGCACCGGTCTGGGCCGAACTCGCGCCAGCGAAATCTGGGAAGACGGCGAAGGCGGAGGGGACGAAGGCCAAAACCGCCTTGGTGGGCAACAAGCCGAACGCTGCGCCACCGGTCGCGGTGGTTGCGCCACTGGCACGCTACAACCAGAAGCGGGACTTCAAGAAGACGTCGGAACCTCCTGGCGCGCTGCCGGTGTCGGCCACCCCCATCTCACGGAGCAAGGCGCAGCCGCTGGGCTTCGTCATCCAGAAGCATTGGGCGAGCCGCCTTCACTACGACTTCCGACTGGAGCTTGACGGTGTGATGCTGTCGTGGGCCGTGCCCAAGGGCCCATCCTTCGACCCTGCGCGCAAACAGATGGCCATCCACGTCGAGGACCATCCGGTCAGCTACAACGAATTCGAGGGCGACATTCCGAAGGGCGAGTACGGCGGCGGAACGGTCATCGTCTGGGATCGGGGCTCCTGGGAACCGATCGGGGACCCACGCGAAGGCATGAAGGTGGGCAAGCTGCTCTTCAAACTCCATGGGCAGAAGCTCGCTGGTCTCTGGGAGCTCGTGCGAATCTCCAAGCCAGGCGAGAAGAAGCAGGACCAATGGATCCTGTTCAAGAAGCGTGGTGACGCCTGGGTCAGAGCTGCGGCGGACTACGACGTCATCACAGCGCTACCGGATAGTGTCGTGGCCAAGCCGCTAGGTCTGCTGGAAGAACGCGAGCCGCGGGAGGTTGCGCCACTTCCGGCCACGCGGGCTGCGGACGAGGACATGCGGGCAGCGAAGCAGGCCCCGCTGCCGTTAAAACTGGCGCCGCAGTTGGCCACCTTGGCGTCCTCGGTGCCAGACGGCGACTGGATCGTCGAGTCCAAGTTCGACGGCTACCGACTCCTCGCTCGCGTCGAAGCCGGCGAGGTGCGGCTGTTCACGCGCAACGGAAACGACTGGACTGCCAAGTTCAAACCGCTTGCGGCGGCTATTGCGGATATCGGTGTGGACAGTGCTTGGCTGGATGGCGAAATCGTCGTCATGGGCGATGCAGGAGTACCGGACTTCAACGCGCTGCAGAAGGCTATCGACAACGCGCGGAATGAGGACATCGAGATTTTCCTGTTCGACGTGCCGTTCCTAGGCGGGATGGACCTGCGCGATGTGCCGTTGGCAACGCGCAGGCACCTGCTCCGGGAGCTTCTTCAAGATCGATCATCCGACATGATTCGCTTCAGCGAATCCTTCGAAGCGCTGCCGCATCAGATGCTCAACGCGGCGTGCCGGATGGGGCTGGAGGGCGTCATGGTGAAGCGCGCCGACTCGCCGTACGCATCGGCCCGCACCGAGACCTGGTTGAAGCTCAAGTGCCAGCAGCGGCAGGAGTTCGTCGTCATCGGCTTCACCGATCGCGCCGGATCCACGGCGGAAGTGGGGAGTCTGCTTCTCGGCTACTACGACGAGGGGCAGCTGCGAAGCGCAGGGTCGGTCGGCACGGGTTGGAGCGCGTCCACCGGCAAGGAGCTCCACGCGATGCTCAAGAAGCTGGAGTCATCCACGCCGACGGTGGATCGCGCCGAGATCAAACCGGGTCGCTGGTCGAAGCGCTCACCGGGAGCCGAGCGATGGGTCAAACCGAAAGCCGTTGTAGAGGTGGCGTTCTCCGAATGGACGCCTGACGGGCAGATTCGTCATGCCTCATTCCGCGGCGTGCGAACCGACAAGCCGGCCAGTGCGATCGTACGAGAGCGTCCGAAGGAACTCGCTGTCAGCTCCACCGCAACTGCTGCGCGCAGCAAAAAAAGGATTGCCCCGGCCATCAAGGTCACCAATCCGGAGCGGGTAATCGATCCTTCAACCGATTTCAAGAAGGTCGACCTGGTACGGTATTACGAATCGGTGGCCGACTGGATCCTGCCTCACCTCAAAGGTCGGCCGATCTCGTTGGTTCGAGCGCCCCAGGGCATCACGGGCCAGCTGTTCTTCCAGAAGCACCCGGAGACCAAGATGCCGGGTCTCACCGAGCTTGCCGTCGAGCTGTGGCCAGGCCACGCCGCGCTCATGAGCGTGGATACACCGGAGGCATTGCTTAGCGCGGCCCAGATGAACACCGTTGAGTTCCACACCTGGAACTCCCTGGCGAAGAACATCGACCATCCGGATCGCGTCATCTTCGACCTCGACCCTGGCGAAGGAGTGAACTGGGCGATGCTTCAGGAGGCCGCGGTGTTGATGCGCACGCTGCTTGGCGAACTGCAGTTGGAGAGCTGGCTCAAGACCAGCGGCGGCAAGGGTCTTCACGTTGTTGTGCCACTGACGCCCAAGCTCCCGTATGACGAGGTAAAGCGCTTCTCCCAGATCGCCGTGCAGCACATGGCCAAGACAATCCCCTCGCGGTTCGTGGCGAAGTCAGGCGGCGGTAACCGCGTCGGACGCATCTTCATCGACTACCTGCGGAATGGACACGGTCAAACCACCGCCGCAGCGTTTTCTGCCCGCGCTCGTCCCGGCATGGGCGTATCGATGCCTGTGGCGTGGGAGCAGCTCAAGGATCTAAAAGGCGGCGCCCAGTGGACCATCGCCACCGCACGCGAGTACCTGTCATTCCAGCGAACCGATCCCTGGGCAGCCTATTGGAAGAAGCGTCAAACCTTGAGCAAGGCGATGAAGGCGCTCTCGCCATGAGCGCTCGGGAAACTGTCGGTGCCGGGTATCCGGTGACGCCAGATGGCCGCTACTTCGTCGTCCGTGGAAGGCTGTGGCGCGCGGCAGATCCCGCACTTCGCGAGGATCAACGGAGCATGCTGGTCAGCGCCTTGATGTCGGCGCGCAGCATGCTTCGAACGAGCGCCGCAGGCTCAGATGCGCGCGCGTCTGCCCGGACGGCGATCCACTCCGCAAAGGTTCATCTCGGTGAACGCGGACCCGTGTGGTGGACGGACGGCGCACCCGACTACAACAGGCGCATGGTGAAAAATACGCCTTATGCCAGCTGGTACGAAGGCCTTCCCATCGAAGCTCGGCGATAGTCCCCGTCGGCTGCACTGCTCCGGCGGTAGTGACTACTCCCGACTGCGGAACGAGTCCTGTGCTGATCGGCGGCACATGGATGCGTGGATGCCCCCCCAAAGGCAAGCACCGGCGGCTTGCGCCGCCGGCGTTGCACGCGATTGACCAACGTCCAGTTGATCGCTTTGCTCCCCATGCCGCCGTGGTGGTGGGGTGGTAAAGCGGCAGTGGTAGAGCGGTCAGGCGGTGGCAATCGCCGTACCTGAATGAGTGGTCGACAGGACGGAGATGAGGCGGTGTCGCGCCCGCAGTGAACGTGCGGTATCGAAGCAGTCAGATGAAGCGAGCTGCCGCAGCCTCTCCTACACCTAGCTTCGCGGCGGCCTTCGGCTCACCCCGTGAGGCACCATCCCGCTTGCTCCAGTCACGTTGTTCAAACGCCTCCCGCCGCGCGTCGTCGCGCCGCCTCTCAACAGGCTTCGCCCACTCCAACCAATCCTTGCCCTGATTGCCGTACATATCCACTCCTAACGATTGCTGGACAGTGCAAGGCAAAAGCGCCTCCTTCAACTCCCTCGGACCGGAAGCTGCTACTCATGTTGTAGATGGCACCAGCACGGATCTTGCCAATGTTTGGACGAGGAGTTCCAGTCCAATCTCGATCGATGCCTCGGTCTCGGTCTCGGTCTCGGTCTCGAACGAGTGAAGCAAACCAAAAGGGGTATCCATGAAGGTCGAGAAAGACGTGCGAGCGTTGCGGCGGGAAAAGCGTAGGCCGTTGAGCCAGCAGGTGTCGCATCAGGAGCGTCATGTTGAGAGAGCGGCCGCGTTCTCCGAACGAGATCGAGAGCTCGCTGAGCGCACGCGACGAAGTGCTAGGACCTGAGCGTCGATCAGGCGGATCGCAGGCGACCCATGTGCGCGGAGAATCCATCCGGTGCTCGGCCGTCCTGCCGAGCACTCGTCACCACGCGTACGGTGTTCGTCCAGGCGATACGCATGCCTAGCGCGCAGAGACGATCTACGAATGCCACGTCCTCGCGTGTGCAGAGGTTGGGGAAGCCCCCTGCCTGCTGGTAGGCGATCGCACTCACGCCGAGGTTGGCGCCGTGGATGTGGCGGTGATTGTCGGAGTCGTTGTAGCCCCCCTCGTAGGCGGCACGTTCCTCGTGCGTGAAGCCTGCCCAATCGTCTATCTCGACCACACCGCAGACGGCCTCGCTGCGCAGTGCGAGCTGGCGCGCGAACCAGCAAGGCGCCACCACTGAATCCGCATCGGTGAACGCGAGCCAGCGCGCACCTTGCTCGATCAGTGTCTTGGCTCCCGCAGCACGTGCGAAGCCGACATTGCGCGCATCAACGGTGAGGCACTGGACGCCGAAAGCGCGGGCGACTTCACCGGTCCGATCGCCGCAGGAATCCAGCACCACCAGGATGCGCACCTCTTCACCTTGCAAGTCCGGATGTTCCGCAGCGACCTGCAGTGCCTTCAAGGCGCGGCCGATGAGCGCTTCCTCGTCGTGGGCGGGAACTATTGCGCCGATCACGACGGTAGGCTCTCGGCTTTGAGCAAACCAACGGTCTTCCGCATTCCAACTTCCGAGAGGGCGTTCAGTTTCCTCGCTGGCTCAACGCCGCCCGCCTGCTCTTTGCGCGAGCTTTCGGCGAAGCTATCTGCACCGGATAAGCGAAGCGGCATGGCTCAGCTCGCCTTCGGGTCGATGAGGCTGATGCCTGAAGCGGCGTCGAAGCGCCGACGCAGGTGAACCGGCGCGTCGTTGGCAATGACCTCAAGCGTAGGACGCACGAACGCCTCAAGCAAATGCCCGCCGACGGTGGATCCGTCGCGTCGCCCGAGCACGGCATGGAGATGGACCTTAGGCATTTCCCCGTCCAGTGCAATGTCGCCTAGGAGCGAGAGCACCTCGACCTGCTCATCTACGGGGATGCGCAGGTACTCCTTCTTCTCCCAGTCGAAGTAGCCCACGACGGCGTGTTCGAATGCGCCGATGGCACGGAGACTGCAAGCCGTCAGAGAGTTTTCTTCCGCAAAACGCTGCAGTACGGACATCACCTCGTCGCCGGTCTCAAAGACCAGCGCGAAACTCCGTTCTGGGAGATCCGTCAGCTTCCTCGATTTCATCGTGTACTCCGCCAGGTATTGAACGCCGACCGATAGAGCAAGCCAGAAACCCGTAGGTACAACGCGCTACCCCCTCTCGAATCCTCTTCGTTCTTGCGCACGCCCCGCAGATTCAGCACGAACAAGCCGACCTGCAGCACGATCAAGGCGTAGGACTGGGTAGATGCACCCCAGATGCACCAGAGCACATTGCTGAAGACAAACATCCAGAAGCCCCAGGTCCTGCGTCGAGCGCTTCGAGCGCCGACCAGCCAAGCCGCAACAAGCGTGATGACCATCGCGGGCCATTGAAGTGCATTGAGCAGGTCATCCATGCCTCGCTGAGGCAAGCGGACTGCCCTCGGCTGACGATCACACGCCGCGAGTGCGCTTTCGAAGTTAGCCGCGCGCACAACAGGAGACTGTGCGCAGGCCGTTGACCGGTGCCTCATCCGCCGCCGATCGCTTCCTCCGAGTCTCCCGGAAGCAATGACTGAGGAATTTGGCTGAAGCGCCCTGATCCCCGCGCAAAAGAGATCGACCAGGTCACGTCGAAACGGTGGGCAGGCCACTGGGCGGGGATTCGGTCGTCGGGCAGGAGCTCGCTTGCCAGACGCGGGAGCTGATCATGTCTCCAGCACACCAGGACGGTACCGTCGAGGCTTCGCAGCGCATGGGCTAGAGCCTGGAGATCATCCCCATCGGACCAGCTGTCGTCTATCGTCAGGCCAAGGAAGCCGGCCAACGATTTGACGGTGTCCCGAGGTCGCGTTGAGGGATGCCGGTTCGTCGGCCGGGCGGCGACGATGTGCCGAGGGCAGTGGACAGGCCCGTCGCCACTATCGACTGCAGTTCCGAAATACCGCACCAAGGCTCCGGCCCGGCGCCAGCCGGGCACGCTGAGCGATCGAGAGTCATGCATGCCAGCTTCATCCACACCGCCAAAGTTGGCGGAGGGCTTCTCCGCATGTCTGATCAACATGATGCATGTCGACATCGCCCGACCATTTCATATCGCGCCTGCGATGGTCCTGCCTGCGACGCGTTGTAGACGTGAAATCCGCAGCCCCGCATCGCTCTCCCTTCCGGCAAGGAATGGGCGATGCAGATGACTGCGGACTGCGCAAAGCGCCGAATGCTGCCTGTTGGGGCAGCAAATCGATCACTACTTCGTCTTGCTGGACGAGGTGTCCGAAGAGCCGCTCGCGGCGCCAGGTAGGGTACCGCTCGATGCACTGGACAGGCTTCCGCTGCCCGACGCCGTCAACCCGCGATCATCGTGGGCGCCGGTTCCACTGCCGAGCGAGTTTCCGCCCTGGCCGTAGCGGGTCGCATCTTTGGTGTCCTGACCAGCTTGCTGCGAGACGCTGCCGCTTGATCCAGCGCCGCTACCTCCGGCGCCCTGGCGCGTCGAGCGTTCCGAGCGCCACTTGTTGAAGTCCTCGCTGAACTTCTGGTATCGCTCCTGACGCCAGCCGTGATAGTCGTTGTCCAGCGTGCGCATCTGCTCGTGGCGCCACTGTTCGTAGTCGGGGTCGTAGTGCTGTTGACGTCCTTGCGACTGCCATTGGGACTGACCATATCCGCCCTGATGGCTTCCTCGATAGTTGCGCTCTTCGTGGGTGCCGCCGTAGTGCTCACCCAGCGAGTTGGCATAGCTGTCCGCGCCGGAGGCGGCCATGCGCCCGTAGTCGCCTCGCCCGCTGTCTTCACGCCAGCCTTCATGACGAGGCCCCTGGTCGCGATAGCGACCCGAACTGCCCTGACCATAACCACTGGAAGTTCCATAGCTCGGGCTGCCATAGTTTCCGGACCCGCTGTAACTGTCCTGTCCACCGAAGCTGCCACCGCCGTAGTTGCCGCTCATCGAGCGATCGCGATCAGCACCCCAACCATCGTTCTGGTAGCCACCGCGATAACCGCCCTGGCTTTGCAGATCGCCATGGCTCCGGTAATCCCGGCGGTAATCACCACGGTATTCCTGGCCACCGCCATATCCGCCGTAGCCGCTGCCACGCGGTTCATCGCGGTCGGCCTGGAAGCTGCTGCCCTGATAGGCCGGCTCGTTCCGGTCGCGCGACGGATCGGATCGATAGCTTCCGTAGTTGCCGCGATCGCGGTCTTCATCGTCCCAGGCATTTCCCGGGCGTTGGTCTTGTCTTCCTCGTTGTCCATACTGGTTCATGGCGACTCCTTTAAAGCCTCAAACCGGTTGTCGAATCCGGCGGCGCCCGCCGCCGGCTCCGTGGTTCAGCTGGCAAGGAATGTGCCGCTTCCGTTTCTGCCCTGCGCATGAACAGCATCTTCAGATGCGGCACTGCAGCGCAAGTGTCTTCTGTGGGATCGCAGCCCTCTCACCTTGAGGCATCTTCGGTCACATGTCAGTTGAGGCGGGATGAAGATGTCTACCGTCCTTTATGAAAGGTACAGGCTGTAAGGCTTGCCAGCTGTACACATCTCGTACGCTGGATAGGATTTGCAGGACATGTCAGCGCAACCATCAGTTCTTGTTCTAGATGACTATCCAGACGCAGCGGAAGCGGTGGCGGCGTGGCTCTGCCTAGCCGGGTGGAACGCCATCTGTACCACCACCGTCGAGGATGCCCTCTCTCGCTTGCGCCTGCAGCGGCCGTCCGCCGTCATCATGGAACCATATCTTCGGGCTGGAAGCGCTTTGCCTGTCGCAATGGCTGCCAGAAAAGCCGACGTCTGTCCGTTGTTAATCGCGCTGACATGGAGCGCTCGTACTGGCGATCACACCGCGTATGAGCCAACTCTTTTCGATTTCAACTTTCCCAAACCCGTGTCGATGCAGAGGCTAGCTGCTGCGCTTGAATCCATCCAACGGCCCAGCGGTCGAATTTGTTAGCGCGCTGGCGTTCGGCAGCTCGCTTGTTTGAATAGGCCGATGTCGCCGATATTGTTGACACTCTCGAGACGCACGACGCTGTGGTGCCTCGGCCGCGTGACTCTTGGGCACTCCGCTCGCAGCGATGTCGCGTATGTCTAACTGCTCGTCGCGCCTCCCGGCTCTGCCATCTTCCGGTGCTGCTCGGCCAAAATTTCAGCCGGCGTGACGTTGGCAAGCACCGCCTGGACCTTGTTCTTCCAGCCAGCAACCACGGAACTCTCTCCCTCCTCCATCGCGTCAAAGCCCGTCTTGGCGACTTCTGCAGGGGGCTGCTTCTTGTCGCTGCCAACCTTGGTATCGGTCAGGTCTGCGCGACGGAAAAACTCCGTGTCGGTCGGTCCGGGCATCAGCACTGTGACAGAGACATTGGTGTCCTTCAGCTCGTTGCGAAGTGCGTACGCAAAGGAATCGATGAACGCCTTCGTACCGTTGTACACGGCTTGGAACGTACCCGGCATCAAGCCAGCGATGGATCCGGTGATCAGGATTTTTCCGGCGTTTCGCTCGCGCATGCTGCGCCCGATGCGCTGAATCAAATCCAGTGTCCCAGTGATGTTGGTATCGATGACATGCCGCACCGCCTTGAAGTCCTGATCGAGGAAGGCGTGGCCCAGTCCGTGTCCAGCATTGGCCATCAGCGCCGCCACTTGGCTACCGCCGATCGCTGCATGAAGCGCGTCGACACCGTGCAGGGTGGACAGATCCGCATCGACCGTCTTGACTTCGGCGCCCAGTGCGCGACATGCCTCAGCAGTCTCCTCGAGAGGACGGTCCGCCGCGATCAACAGGTTGTAGCCATGACGTGCGCATTCCAGCGCGAGCTCCCGGCCGATGCCGCTCGACGCGCCAGTGACCACGGCCAGCGGCCTTCCAGGGATGTCGTTGATGTTCATGTTGGCTCCATGGTTGAGGTGAGAGCGCTCAAGCTCCGCTGAACGGCGTCAGCACAACCTTTCGGCAGTTTTCTTCCTTCTTGTTGAAGATGTCGTAACCGCGCGCAGCTTCCTCCAGAGGTAGGCGATGACTCACGATCAGCTCCGGTTTCAACTCCCCGCTCTCGATGTGACCAAGCAGCCCTGGCATGTGGCGTTGCGCGTGCGTTTGGCCGCTCGCGAAGCTCAGCCCCTTCTCGAAAGCATCGCCGAATAGGAAACCATGGATGAAGCCAGCGTACACCCCGGGCACACTCACGATTCCGCCGCGGCGCGTCGCGGCGATCGCCCACCGCAGCGCCGTTCCGCTCGAGCCTTCCAGCTTCAGCGTGGACAGCACCGTTTCGACCGTGCTCCCCTTGGCCTCGAAGCCGACTGCGTCGATTGACGCGTCTACGCCGCGGTGGTCGGTCTGCTCGATGATGAGCTGCGCAGGATCATCGATCTGGTCAAAGTCGATCGGGAGAACGCCGTACGTCTCTTTCGCAAAGGCCAGACGATAGGAGTGATGGTCCACCATGAAGATGCGGTCCGCTCCGAGCAGGCGCGCGCTGGCCGCTGCCATCATGCCTACGGGCCCGGCACCGAAGATCGCGACGCTGGAGCCCGGGGTGATCTGCGCATTCAGCGCGGCTTGGTAGCCAGTTGGCAAAATGTCTGAGAGGAACAGGACCTGCTCGTCGCTCAACCGCGTATCGGGAATCACCAGCGGTCCGACATTCGCCTTGGGAACGCGTACGTATTCGGCTTGCCCTCCTGCATACCCGCCATAGAGATGGCTGTAGCCGAAGAGCCCGGCGCCAGGCCGGATGTCCTTTTTGTTGAGGATTGCCCCTCGTCCGGGATTGGTCGTCTCGCAAGCGGCGAAGAGCTTTCGTCCGCAGAAGAAGCAGTCGCCACATGAGATTGTGAAAGGCACAACCACGCGGTCGCCCCGCTTGACGTTCACAACGCCTCGTCCCACCTCCTCGACGATGCCCATGAACTCGTGGCCCAGGATGTCCCCGGACTTCATGTCAGGGATCTTGCCGCGGAAGATGTGCAGGTCGGATCCGCAGATTGCAGTCGCTGTGACGCGAAGCAAGATGTCGTCGTCAGCGGCAAGCACGGGGTCGGGGACGTTGTCGACACGCACGTCGTGTGCGCCGTGGTAAGTAAGAGCGCGCATGGCAGGCCTTTCACCGGGAGGATTGTTTGTGCGGCTCTCCGAGGCAAAGTTGGCGCCCGAAACTTGTCCGATACAGTTAGCCGATGAGCAAAACGCTGCTGCTGGTGGACGACGCGATGGTTCAACGCGAACGCGTTGCGAGAGGCCGTGCGGGAAGTCCGGCCGGCGATCACCGTCCTGGTCGCCGAGAATGCCGCGCGGGGCCTACGGCTGCTGCAGAATGACCGCCATGATTTCGCAGCGGTTCTTCTGGACTTGGCTTTGCCTGACTTGCCTGGTCTGGAACTCTTGATGGACCTACGTGCTGCAGCGGAAACGAAACGAATTCCTGTGGTGGTGCTCACACGGTCGGAACTCGACGCGGACCTTTGGGCCAGTTACAAGGCCGGCGCCAACGCGTATGTCGTCAAAGCGCTCCCGGGCGAAGCACTCGTACGGCAGCTACGCCTCACGGCGGAGTTTTGGTGCAACCACAACGTAAGAGTGCCCGGCTTGCGCTGAACGTCGCCGGTGCATCCACCTTGGCGGCGCAACGCGCCTGCTGGTTGCGTTGGAGCTCTTGCGGGAAGGCCGATCTACTGCATATAGGTCGACTTCGGATGTTCCCCATGCTGGTCTAGATCCCGCGACTCCAAGAACTGAACTCGCCGACCGATCCGGTTCAACCATGCTTGAGTCTGGTCATTGAGTGCCTTTAGTTGGTGAGGCTGGATCTGCCGAACCGAGTGCTCGATCTGCTCCTCGAAGCACCTTTGCAACTGCAACGGTTGAGGGTGGGTGTCCACGGCCGCGCAGAGCAATGCCTGAAGGTTGGTAGCCTGCAGATGGAGCGCGTACAGCGCTTCGGTCATCGCCTCCATCTGGCGGTGCATTGACTGCAACGCGGCAAGGACCGAATCATCTTCGGTAGGTTGATTCGCTTGTTCCATCAGAGCCTCCGTCCAGATCCGTTTGGTAGCTGTTTCTGGCAGGCCGGGTGCCTGCCAGATTGGCAACTCGGAGCGGGGTCATAGGCTGCCGGGAAGACTGCGTTTGCCATCAAACCACGAGGTTGTTAAAAGCGCGGCGGCCTGATCGCTGCGATTCAAGGAGGCACTCTTCATCGGAACCGTCCCCTGTCAGCTTCCGTCGGACTTTTGCGGCAAGGCTCTTTCCGACTTGGTGGTCTGCCGGAGCCAGACGCCCTGACCGGTAGGCGCGCCACACCTTGCCCTTTCAGGCCGTCCGCTTCTGTGATCGATCTCGCACCGAACCCCAGCTGAGCTAGAGCGTCCCCCACCCTGGCTGGACATCAGCTAGGCTTGCATATACTGTATGCATATACAGTCTTGTTGCCGAAGAACGATGTCACCCGCACCGCTCGGGCTGGCGGGAGCGTCGCCTCCCGTCGCCCTGACCTCCCCCAGTCAGAACACGATCGCCGGTGCCCACGCCACGGTTCATGAACCTTTGGCGGCCACAGTCGAAGCAGCGCTGTGGCGAGGGAATCAACTCGGAGGTTTGGGCGCTGGCGTGGAGCCCTCGGGGTTTGCGCAGCTGGATGTCGTGTTGCCCGGTGGGGGCTGGCCGTGTGCAGCGCTGACCGAGGTGCTGGTCAGTCAGTTTTCCGTCGTGGAGTTCCGTCTACTCGCGTCCATGATGGCGGCCATTACCCAGCGAGGTCGTACCGTTGCGCTAGTGGGACCTACGCTTTGGCCGCATATGCCCGGCCTTCGTCACCATGGGGTGGACGATCGCCATCTGGTCTGGGTGGATGTCGATGCCCCGAAGGATCGCTTGTGGTCGACCGAGCAACTGGTGAAGGCCGGCAGCTGCGGTGCGGTCATCGCCTGGCTGCCGCTGGTGCGTGCAGAGCAAGTCCGCCGGCTGCAGGTGCTCGCTGCGCGCTGCACAGGCCCAGTGTTCCTTTGCCGGCCGGAGTCGGCGGCACGGGATTCTTCTGCTGCGCCGCTGCGCGTCGTGTTGCGGGTGGCGACCGACTGGCAGATCGCCGTTCAAGTACTCAAGCGCAAGGGCTCTCCCGTGGAGGGGCAACTTCAGTTGCCGTCCATGCCCGGCGGCTTGAACAAGATCATGACCCCGAGGCTGCGCTACCCGAGTCGCCTCGTTGCCGTCGAGCCAAGCCATGCTGTGGACAGCCCTGTTGCTGCCGCCGTGCGCCAGCCAGAACCCGTCCTTGAGCCTTCCCAGTCCTGACGCACTTCGAGCCGTGGCCGTCTGGGCGTTGCAGTTCACGCCCCGCGTCGCCATCTCTGAAGATGCCGTCCTGATGGAGGTCGAGGCTAGCACTCGCCTGTTCGGCGGCAAGCGAGCATTGCGCGACCGTGTCGTGGCTGAAGCTCAGGAGCTTGGAGTCGTACAGGTCGCTTGGGCGGCCACCAGCTTGGGCGCTCACGCCTTGGCTCGCTCACGCATCGAGAACGGCTTCAAGAGGCCGCTTGAAGAAATGCTCGACGCGCTGCGCATGGAATGCCTCACCGCGGTCCGGCCGCATTCGACGACCCTCGCGCAGACGGGCTGCAGGAGTCTGGGCGACGTGCGCGCTCTGCCGCGCGGCGGCCTCAGTCGGCGGTTCGACAAAGAGCTTCTGCAGGCCCTCGACCGAGCTTACGGCCGTGCGCCGGAGGTGCACGTCTGGGAGGTGTTGCCGGACACCTTCAATGCCAAGCTCGAGTTGCCATTCCGGGTGGAGCATGCGCCGGCGCTGTTGCAAGGCGCGCGACGGCTGCTTGTGCAGATGTGCGGATGGCTCGCCGCGCGCCACGCTGGCGTGACCGGTTTCACCCTGCGCTGGTGGCACGACGCAATGCGGTCGAAGGATGCGGGCGAGGGCGGCTCGCTGAGCGTAGGCACCGCCGATCCGAACCGGGACGTGGAGCACCTGTGCAGGCTTCTGGCAGAAAACCTGACCAAGGTCGAACTGCTGGCGCCAGCTGGCGACTTGGCGCTCATCGCCGATCAAGTCCACGACCTGACCGGCAGCAGCGGCTCGCTGCTGCCCGACGCAGTGCAGGACGGGGAGTCGCTCCATCTCGTGCTCGAACGGATGGCGGCCAGGCTAGGCCCGGACAAGGTGCGACGCTGCGTCACGCGTGAGGACCATCGCCAGGAATGGATGGGGCACTGGCAGCCCGCCATGGCGCCGCAGCCGCGCAAGCTCAAAGCGAGCACGTCGCTGCCACAGCCCACCTGGGTGCTGCCCGAGCCGCTGAAGTTGGCCGTACGCAAGAACCGCCCGGTGTATCAGGGCGAGTTGCAGCTCCTGGCTGGGCCGCAGTGCGTCGAGGCCGGCTGGTGGGATCGCGACGAGACGACAGATCAAGGTCGGCTCGTCGTGCGTGACTACTGGTTGGCCGAGTCCCGGCACGCCGGGCTGCTCTGGATCTTCCAGGCGAAGTTGGACGACGGAACCGCGTGGTTCCTTCACGGCGTGTTTGGCTGAGGGCACGCATGGGTTACGACCTGGCTCCCCCGGGCACTGCCGCAATGTTTAGGGATCATCCTGCGCATCGCCACCCCACACAGCGTTGCGTCACGCTCGGATTTCCCTGCATGTTCTCCTCCCGATGTCTGGCGGAAGTCTTGCCATGATCCCGGAATACGCGGAGTTGCGCTGCGCCTCGAACTTCACGTTCCTCAAGGGTGCGAGTAAGCCTGAAGAGTTGGTGCAGCGAGCCAAGGCGCTGGGGTACAGCGCCATCGCGATTACCGACGAATGCAGCATGGCCGGCATCGTGCGTGCGCACGTCGCGGCCAAGGAAGCTGACATCAAACTGCTTGTGGGCAGTCAGTTCAAGGTGGCCGGTGCTGCGACTTTCACCCTCGTTGTGTTGGCCACGAATCGGAACGGCTACGGCAACTTGTGCGAGTTCATCACCCGCTTGCGCCGGCGCTCTCCCAAGGGCACCTACACCCTTGTCCTTGACGAGGTCGACAGCAAGACCCTCTCCGACTGCGTCGTGGTGGCCGTCCCTGACCGTGAATGCAGCCTGCAGCAGATGGAAGGCATCGCTCAATGGTTGCTAGGGAACTGGGTGGGTTGCTGCTGGCTGGGATGGGAACAGCTCCGCCGTATGGACGACGAGGTGCAGCTCTTCAAGCTGCGCGAGTGCAGCGATCTCACCGCGGTGCCGGTGGTGGCAGTGGGAGACGTGCACATGCACGTGCGCTCGCGCAAGGCGCTTCAGGATGTGCTCACCGCCACCCGGCTGGGCCTGCCGCTCACCGACTGCGGTCTGCAACTCAAGCAGAACGCCGAGCAGCACCTGCGCACGCGCAGGCGCATCGCCGAGCGGTGCCCGGCTGAACTCATGGAAGAGACGCTGCGTGTGGCAGCGCGCTGCGATTTCTCGCTCGATGAGCTGAAGTACCAGTACCCCGAAGAAGTCGTGCCGGCCGGTGAAACACCCCAGAGCTTTCTGCGCCGCATCACCTACACGGGCGCGGGACGGCGCTGGCCGCGCGGCATCCCCGCCAAGGCTCAAGACCAGATCGAGCACGAGCTAGGGCTCATCAGCGAGATGAAGTACGAGCACTACTTCTTGACGGTCTACGACATCGTCGCCTTCGCGCGCTCGCAGGGCATCCTGTGCCAGGGGCGAGGCTCAGCAGCCAACTCGGTCGTCTGCTACTGCACTTTCATCACCGAGATCGATCCGTTGCGCAGCAGCATGCTGTTCGAGCGCTTCATCAGCAAAGAGCGCGGCGAGCCGCCCGACATCGATGTCGACTTCGAGCACGAGCGGCGTGAGGAGGTCATCCAGTACCTGTACCGCAAGTACGGGCGAGAGCGCGCGGCGCTGACCGCGATCGCCACGAGCTACCGCCCGCGCAGCGCGCTGCGCGACGTGGGCAAGGCCCTCGGGTTCGAAGAGACGACGCTGGACCAGTTGAGCAAGGGCCTGAGCCACTGGGACCTGGACATCAGCGAAGAGCTGCTCGCGGAGGTAGGACTGGACAAGGAAAGACTGGACGTTCGGCAGTTGCTGCTGCTGAGCGAGCAGCTGATGGGTTTTCCGCGTCACCTGAGCCAGCATCCCGGCGGCTTCGTGCTGACCAACGGCCCCCTGTCGCGCATCGTCCCGATCGAGAACGCCGCGATGGAGGATCGCACGGTCATCCAGTGGGACAAGGACGACCTGGACCTGATGGGACTGCTGAAGGTGGACGTGCTAGCGCTGGGCATGCTGACCGCGCTGCACAAGGCGCTCGACTTCATCGGCACGCGCAAGGGTCACGTCTTCGAGATGCAGGACATCCCGGCCGAGGATCCCGCCACCTACGACATGATTTGCAAGGCCGACACCGTGGGCGTGTTCCAGGTGGAGAGCCGCGCGCAAATGAGCATGCTGCCGCGCCACCTCCCCCGATGCTTCTACGATCTGGTGGTGCAGGTGGCCATCGTACGCCCTGGGCCGATCCAGGGCGGATCAGTGCACCCGTACCTGGACCGGCGCAACGGCAAGGTCCCCGTGGTCTACCCAAGCCCGGAGATCGAACAGGCATTGGGGCGCACGTTGGGCGTGCCGCTCTTCCAGGAGCAGTGCATGCAACTGGCCATCCTGTGCGCGGGCTTTACCGCCGGCGAGGCAGACGGGCTGCGCCGAGCGATGGCGGCCTGGCGTCGCACGGGGAGCCTAGACAAGTACGAGCCCCGCATCATCAGCGGCATGCTCGAGCGTGGCTATACCGAACCCTTCGCCAAGAACGTCTTCGAGCAGATGAAGGGCTTCAGCAGTTACGGCTTCCCGGAGAGCCATGCGGCGAGCTTTGCACTTTTGGTCTACGCCTCGTGCTGGGTCAAGAAGCACCACCCGGCAGAGTTCCTGGCGGCGATGCTCAACAGCCAGCCGCTGGGCTTCTACAGCCCCAGCCAGTTGGTGCAGGACGCGCGTCGAGCCGGCGTTGAAGTGCGCCCGGCCGACGTCCTTCACAGCAACTGGGACTGCACGCTGGAAAACATCGAGCATCACCCCGCCGTGCGACTCGGCCTGCGACTCGTCCAAGGCCTAAAGGAAGAATCGGCGAAGCGCATCTCCACGGCCAGACAGACCGTCTACTTCGAGAGCGCGGAGGAGCTTGCCCGCGTGGCAGAGCTTGAGCAGCACGAGATGCGCCAGTTGGCGGCGGCCGACGCGCTGAGATCACTCAGCGGTCATCGCCGCCAGCAAGTCTGGGACGCTGCGGCGCTCAGGCGTGCTCCGCAGCTGCTGCGCCAAGCGCCCGTGGACGAGCCCGTGCTGGACCTCGTACCCGCAGCCGAAGGTGAAGAGGTGATCTGGGACTACCGCGCGATGGGGTTGACGCTGCGCAGTCATCCGCTTGCGTTGCTGCGGCCGCTACTGGCCAAGCGAAATCTGTGTACGGCGAAGGACTTGGCGGCGATGCCAAATGGACGCTCGGCGCATTACTGCGGCATTGTGACCCTCCGCCAGCAGCCCGGCACCGCCAAGGGCGTGGTGTTCCTCAGCTTGGAGGACGAGACAGGCAATGTGCAAGTGATCGTCTGGCCCAGCGTCAAGGACAAGCAACGCAAGGAGCTGCTGCGGGCGCGGCTGATGGCGGTGCATGGCACATGGCAACGTCAGGGGGACGCTTGCAGCTTGATCGCGGGCCGACTGGAGGATCTCTCCGACCTTTTAGGGCAGTTGGAAACCAGTAGTCGGGACTTCCGCTGAACGACAGTTGCGAACTAGCGCGCCGAAGGCTCACAACGTTGAACTGAGCAGATAGAAAGCGCCAGACCCCTGTATTGGCCGCCCGCGACGTTGGGGCTGGAGCAGCAGAGAGCCTGCGCGACAGACCCACGACACTGAACCATCGCCGGAAGTGCCGAGGAGTGAGGCGGCTATAAATTCCTATCCGTCTCGCCAAGCAGCTTCCTGAGGCCAACCGCAAATCCCGGATCAAAAATCGTCCGGCCGCGCTCGTTTACGATCTCGCCGAACTTCAATTCTTCCCAGCCGTGCCGCCGAAGAAACTCAGGAGCGATCGCCTTGAGCAATGCCTTTCGCTCAGAGTCAGTCAGCGAAGCAGATGCGTGCGCCCCCTGCTGCCCTGTATCCGAAATAGGACGCCTATCGACCGTAACTGTCTTTGCGCCCTTCAGGGTATTGAGTTGCGCCTGAAGTCGGTTCCTCTCGGCGATCACAGAACGAAGGAGCATCCGAGCAGCCGGATCAGCGACTCCTTCAACGTAGTCCTCCGCAGCACTGGACTTCGTAGATGCTTTCGCAGGCGCGGGCCCTGCAAGTCGACCCCAAGAGTCGATCAGGCGGCGATAGTCTGCTGCAGGCTCGTTATAGAGCCCCCGACCCTTCATCACCTCCTGGGCCTCTAACAACTTACCAATAGTGGAAAGCGAGAAATCACGTGCCCCAGCGTCATATTGCGCACGACAAAGTTCGTGAATTGTTCGCAGATTCCGAATCTTTTGTGGTCTCGCGCCCGCTGCAAGGATTTCGCGCAGGACCGCTTCAGGATCATTTGAAGGAGTCATTCTTGCCAATTCGGAAAGTGCGTGGGGGCGTGGCCGACCCTGGGGTCAAATCAATTATGGTTCGAGAGAGATCAAGGCCGAGTGCCTCGCCCAGTTTTCCGCCAGCGTCCATGATTCCGACTACAGCGCGCTGTCCCAGATAGAGATCCGAAGGCTCCGCCGCTTGCGAAAGCCTGCGCATGAAGGCATTGCCCACCTTCAATTGGTCTTCTTCGTTAAGTCTGAGAAACATCGGGGGAAGACCATCATTCAGGAGCGCGGAATCTAGCAGCTGACTACGGCGGATTACCGCTTTACTGGCGTCAAGGTCTGGGTATAGCTCGACGCTGTCGCAAACGCCACACAGCTGCAACAGTTCCGAATCTGTCTCCTCAAACAGCGCCTTCACGTCAGTGATAGCGCCCTGCAAAAGGAGTTGAGCTCCGTCGGAGGGGGCTGCATTTAATAGATCTTTGCAGCGCTCGATCAAGCGCCAACAGGCGACCAGATCTTCGGCACGGTCACTGAAGTTCTTCATACTGGTTTCGCTTATCCGCTCGGCTTGAAGGAAACGCTGTAACTCAGTGAAGACATCACCAGCGGCTTCCTGACTCGCTTTCTCACGGCGAAGCTGCTGGAGCCTGTGCTCGTTATCCATGGCACTGTTCCTAGCCTCGTCGAAGCGGTAGGCTGCGGTATTGAAATGAGCCGCCAGAGCTGGAAGATAGTGCGGCTCAGTGACAAACCATCGGCAGCGGATGCAGTTGCGACTACCACCGGGAACTGCGGCGAAGTCGCCCTCACCGGGTCGTCCAAACTCGGGGCCTCCGTTATAGCAACCGCCAATTTTTCGGTTGTCTTCTATTTCACTGACATTCCCACCGACGAGACATATCCCATGGTGCATGAGCATCCAACCCGCCGCGTTTCTCTGCGAAGGATGCACTGGAACTGCGATTGCCAAAGCGCCAGCGCTGTTGGAGATAGCCCTCTCAACCAGCACGGCATGCTCCGTATTCAGCAGGAAATCGTAAATGCTTGCCGCTCCCTTACCGCGGAGACGATCCGCAGCCTCCGACAGCACTTCCGAAATTCGTGTCGCGCCCGGCTTGGTGTAGTAGAGCGTCATGAGAAGCCGTGAGTGGCCCACGAGCTTTTGAAGAATCGGGAATGGTACTTGGCCGTCTAGGGCGAACGCTGTGATGAGCGATACGCGCAGGCTGTGCAGCGGAAAAAGAGCGTCATTCCTACCTTTTTCACTCAGTTCAACGAGCTCGATAAGCGCGCCTCCGGGATGGGTCTCTCCGCGCGCAGCTATTTTCTCCTGAAGTGCTTTGAGCAGACAGGCCCAAGCATGACTCAGTACACCATCAGAAACCGGAAACAGTCGTTCGGCCGAGCCATTTTCAGGCATACGAAACAAAAAACAGCACTCAGGATACTCTTCCAACTGTGCCGAAGTCTTCGCATTGATATGGCGACCGTCGAGTTCTCGCCAATGGACTCTTCGAGGGGTTGGATTGTACTTAGACTGCCAGTTCCTGATCTTTTCAAGCCAGTAGAAGACATCTTCAGTTTGCCCCGGAGCCCGGAACCAAGGCATTACATAACCTTTCTCCGGCCCTGACTTTTCTTGATCTGCAGTCTTATTAGTATTGATGAAGAGGAGACTTGATATTGCCACGCGATCCGCAGGATCTTGATTGCGTCTGAACACACCTTGCTGCCAACCATTCGGACCACTCTTCGCCAGTTGACTGACGTTCTCGACCCATTCTCCTTGAACATAGTTGATAGTGTCGGACTCGCCCGAATCCAAGAGGCGCACTTGTCCCGTTCTTAGGGGCAATAGGAGCTTTATGAGGAGAGCGACCCAGCGAACAGGGCTCCACATCTGAAAGACGCTGTGTCTACGCTTATTCCTAGCGAAAACGCGCTCTCTCCAAACGCAATCTGGATCAGATTCATCGATCTCAGACCATTCGACGTCATACCAATCTCGAGAAGGCTTTCCGAGTTCACCCAACACTGCGCCTTGGGCATTCTGAGCAAAGGTCCAATCTCTGAGATGCGGCCCCTGAGCCAGCATGCTCCTCAGTTCGTGGATGTATCCATAAGGCAGCGGCGTCCTTACTGTTTGCCAGTGCCGACTGGCTCGCCCCTGCTGCATTCGCGATCCCGGATTTCTAAACTCCGGCGAGATTACTAAAGTATCGTCATCGGCGTCAATGCTAAAGTCGCGGAGCAAAACCCAGTCGAAGAAACTGTGCAGTTGATTGCTCCGTGAATGTCTAGCTGTGGACGTGCCAATGACCTCGCTCAAATCAGGCAATTGCGAGCTTCGTCGAAAGAAGTCAACCGGCTTCCTGAGAGCATCTGGACGGCGCAGATAGAGGTCAAAGAACGAATTGATCGTTCCGATGCGAGACTGTAGCCCCTTCTTCGTAGTCGCGAGCCACTCAACTGCAGCTCGCCGCCAGTCCTCAAGCTCTGGAAGGTCTCTTCGTACCCACTCCAGTGAAGGGTCGTGTGATTTTTGGCGTCTTGCCTCAGTCAACGGTGGCACTTGATCAAGGTTGCGTAGCCACGGGCGCGCATACTCATCCCAGGCTGCGACGATATTGCGCAAATCTGGAGATATCGAGCGTCTCAATGTGGTCTCTGCGATAATCCCCTGAGCCGCAAGCTCTTTACCGATGGTCTTGATCGAAAAATCAAGCAATCCTTTGGAGTGCTGTAGGAAGCAAACACGATGAATCCTGAGCGCAACGCGCAAAGTATCGGCTCGATCAATCTTTCCTCTGACGCGGCGAAATACTGCGTGGGGATGCGTTATCGATGTCCCCTCCGCTTCGCTGATCCACAGTGCGTCCGATTTTTGCTGCCAAGTCCTCAGTAGTGCTGCGATCTTTTCGTTTGAGCTTAGCCGGTTCGCGAGTTTTCTGTCAGTCGACACACCAGCCTCAATGAGATCAGCTGCGACCGAAATTGTTCCAAAGTCGATTTCCCCCCGAGCGAATCTTGCCTCACAAACAATCTGAATTTGCTTGAGATAATTCGTGAATTCAGTGGATATCTGCGGACTTCGAAGCACTTTGGCCAGCTTGTCCTCGGGCGGCATCAAATCGTCGTCAGTATTCACGCTATGGCCGCGCGCGGTTGCCAGCGCTCCCCATGCCGCCGTGAGTTCATAAAATGCACGCGGCATTCGGACAAGATTTAACGGAAATCTGGTCGCCTGGTTGATGCGGCCGATGGCCTCGGTCACTACCGAACGCCCCGAAAAATTTACATCACCTCTATCAAAACGCTCTTTACAAATTCTGTGCACGGAGCGAAGTACTGCTGGCTGCTGCCACTTACGATGTACTTGAAGTAGTCTACGAAAAACTCTGTCTGGATGGTTTTCGGGAGCATCTGGGCAAGGCGGAAAGTCCAACGAATCAGCGAAATGCTGCCATGCGTTGACTAGCGCCGGATACTCTGGCCCGTCCGCGCTGTCGAAAGTGCGGTTGTTCGCAATTCCAACGCTCTCCAATTCTGTGCGCATGACAGCAATATTAAATTCATGATTCCCTTGGGCGAATCTATCGGAACAGAAAGAGTGAATCTTCCTTAGGCGATCTCGTTTGGGAGATCGTATCTTTGGATCACTAATAATGCGCTCGAATACGACGTCGGGGTGAATTTCGCTAGCCATGGGTTAAAGCCTAGCTTCGCGAGCTCTCAGCAAGTCGTTGGGCGCCTGCTTTAAGCGCGGCGGCGATTTCGGCACCGGTTGGCTGGGTATAAACCTCTTGACTCTCAACCGATATGTGATGCATGCAAATCTGAATAAAGTACGGACTGATTCCGGCGTTCTTCAGACGTTGCCCGTACGCATGACGGTGTCCGTGAGGAGTGGTGCCTAATTCCTTAGCGACCGCCAGGCCTATGCGACGGCAAGCCCTCGCGTGTGCGTCATTGAACTGACCTAGCTTATACATCTCACCCCTGGGCTCTCTTCCGAGGTTCGCAAAGGCAAAGGGATGGTTTCTTTCCACCTGCACAAGCTTTTGCAAGTAAAGCTTCCAGTGGTGCAAAAAAAGTCGCCCATATTCTGGCTCAAACCAACGGACTTCCATGTAGTAGGGTTCATCACACCGAACGCCCTTCCAGCCTGCATTACTTTCCGTGGTCAGTTTGTCGCGGGGCTTCAGACCGAAGCGCTCCATTAGATAGGCGGCACGCGTCAATCCAACTTTCGGCGATTGTCCATCAGAGGGATGATGAATCCTGACCAGAGCCATTGAAGCGTCGCGTGGGTCACTTATTACATCTTCGACAAACAGATGAAATGGCTCACACGGCCTAACCCCGGCGCCATGTAAAAGAAGCGTGATACAGATTCCACGATGATCTTGCCGGTTGCCTACACGAAAGCCCGATTTGATTAGCTCCTCGAATCTGTCCTCTGGAAACGCCGGGGGATCCGCCCTTCGAGTTGGGGGGGGCGGCTTAGGTCGCACTCGTCGGGTCTCGTGGCTAGAGGCGTCGGCAGGGGACCATAGATGTCCAAGTAGCCGTCTTTCCCTTCGATAGCGTTGAGCAGCTTCGCTCCATCGCGCCTCGACGCTATTCGCAGGCACTAATGGGTTTAGCTCTGCAGCCAGGGGGCTGTTTGCGCCAATCCAATCAAAGAAATGGGTGAGATTAGTGATGATTGAAGCGGCCTCTGTGGCCCTACGCGGCTTCCAATACAGTTGGGAATCATCTACACCGGTCGTTCCATCCACAGTCCCAGAGTAGAGCCGTTTCGCGAAGTTCTCGAATAACGTACGGCCATCCTCACACGGATTGGCATGCATATATTCCAGAAAGAGCCTGACTGATCTCTCTACCTTGTCCATCCAGGACAAGCTTCTGGCGATATATCGGGCTAAAAAGTAGTCAACCAAAGGGGAAAATGGCCCTTTAGGGGTAAGTAACCCAGGGATATCTATCGTATTTCCCGAGTTATCCAGAGCCACCTTCAACTTGACTGAAACGAACATTTGACAGTCGGGTTGTATTTAGTTGTAGAAGCAGCGCGCACAAACCTGCCTGTATCGACCATTACCTCCAATTAGAACTTGACTACCCTCTTGAACTCTCTCACCGTTTTCATTAATTCGAATATTCATTGTCGCTTTCTTGCCGCATCGACAGGCAGTGCGAATCTCTTCCAAATTGTCAGCCAAAGTCAGCAAGGCCGCAGAGCCTGAAAATGGTTTCCCTTGGAAATCGGATCGCAAACCGAAGCACATCACCGGGATGCCTCTGGTATGCACCCACCTATGGAGCTGATGAGCCTGCTCGACTGTCAAAAACTGGGCCTCGTCAATCAGGACACAAGCTACATTGACATGCATCAAACGCTCGAGGAAATTCGTCCGTGGGCTGTACGTCTCTGCGTTTCGCTTTAGGCCTATACGAGAAGAAATAACTCCATCGCCATCGCGATCATCAAGCGCCGAGGTAAGAAGAAGAACGTTCTCACCGTTCTCTTCATAGTTGTGAGCGACCTGCAATAACGAGCTTGTCTTGCCGGCATTCATGGCGGCATAGCGGAACCAAAGGCGGGCCAAGGCAACTCCTCATAAGGTGGCGGGCGGCCTATCCTGGCAGGAGGCCGCACAAATGTTTGCACCTTAGCACCCCGCAATGCTTCGGCGCGGCGATCCGTGGCCCGCCGCGCAGCCGGATGACTCCCATCGGCGCTGATCGAGGCTCGCGAAATGCATCAGACGACGCGAAACTTAGGTTAAGTACAACACCTAACAATCGCGGCGTAGCGGAAAAACAGTTTGGCCATGGTTCTCGAACGCCCGGGCTGCCGGGCAAGCGGGCGATTGTCGGCGCAAAAGCCGCCGTTCGTCGGGCGGTGCTTTCACCCCCGGGCAAGCGATGTAGCGGGGCGTCACACGCCCCACCTACTATCGTTGGAGAGGGAATCGATGCGCCGACGGGACACGAGCCCGCCGGTGCGAACAAGAGCGCCAAGCGAAGCGAGACCATGAGCAAAGACACCTGCACCGCCGTTCGGGATGACGGCTTGCGCTATGCCTCCAAGCTGGGGGGGTCGCCGTTCCAGGGTAGCGGCCAGACGCGGTCCTGCTTCAAGTGCGGCCGACACCGGCCGCCAAGCAGCCTCCAGTCGAAGCGGATCCTGGGTCGGACCGAACTCGTCTGCAAGCCCGCCTGCGAACCGAAGACCTGATTTCATCCCCGGAAGTCGCCTTCAGGCAGGACGGACGACTTCCGTCGATCAGCGCGAATTGCCACGCCCGCGCGGCTATGGGCACAATCCCCCCTTTTCCCCGAAGGCCGGCCCCGCGCCGCTTGATGCATGTCCTCCAGCACCCCGCCGCAAGGCGAAGTGACCTCTCCCGAGTTCCCCGATCAGAAGGTCCCCGCCAACGAAACGACTGACGCCGCGCCGACGGCACCAGCGTCGGAGGCGTTGTCGTCCGCCTCTGAAGCGGTCGAGGCCTCTGACGAGGTCAGCGTGAGCGCCGACGCCGACGATGCCTCTCCCAGCGAAGCGGTGCCCGGCCAAGCGAAGGCGGCCGACGGCGGCCGAGTCGATGTCCAGGCGGTCGCCACCCAGCTGAAGGCACTGTTCCCCGCGTTGTTCGCCGGCGGCGCCAAGCCGCTGAAGCTGCGCGTGCAGTCCGACATCCAGCAACGCGCGCCTGGCCAGTTCACCAAGGCTCAGTTGTCGGCGTTCCTGCGTCGCTACACCGGCGGCACCGGCTATCTGATTGCGCTGACCCGCGCCAAGACGCGCTTCGATCTGGACGGCCAGCCGGCCGGCGAGCTCAGCGATGAACACAGAGTCGCCGCCCAGGAAGAACTGACACGTCGCCGCGGCATCTCCGACGCTCGTCGCGCCGAGGAGGATCGCGGCCGCCAGGAACGTGCGCAGCTGCTGCGCGACTTCTCGCGCACCACGCTGACGCCGGCGAACTTCTGCGCGTTGAAGGGCCTGAGCCAGGAACAGCTGGATGCCCAGCTGAAGCTGGCACGCGAGGAAGAAGCGCAACAGCCGCCGCGCCCGGAACGCAATGACCGCCCGCCTCGCGGCGGTGAGCAGCGTCGTGGCGGCGGACCGCGAGGTGACGGCCATCCTGGAGGTCCGGGCCAAGGTCCGCGCGGCGACCGCCCGCGCCGTGACGGCCCAGGACGTCCGAACGACGGACGCAGGCCCCCGCGCCAACCGCGCTGACCCTCCGATGTCCGCCACCGACGGTGGCCTGAGCGGCCGACGCCCCCTCTGCGAGGGATGCGGACGGCCGCTCCTCGCTTGCTGGTGCGCCTGCGTGCGCCGGGTCGAGAACGGCACAGCGCTGCTCATCCTCCAGGACGCCGACGAGGCGGGACATGCGAAGGGAACCGGCGCGCTGCTGGCGCGTTGCCTGTCGCGCGTGGAGTTACGCGTCGGTGAGCGCTTCGAGCCACCACCTTCCCTCGATGGACTGGTCCTGCTCTATCCACGGGCACACGGCGAGGCACCGATACGTTCGTCGAACCATCAGACAACTTCGGTGGCTGCGGAGGCCGCAACGACAACGCTGGTGGCGCTCGACGGCACCTGGCGCGGCAGTCGCCGGCTGCTCGCCTTGAACCCTTGGCTCAAGGCGCTGCCGCGACTCGGCCTCGATGCGCCGCCGCCTTCGCGCTACACCATCCGCCGCGCCCACGCGGACACACAGCGCAGCACACTCGAAGCCTGCGCCCTGGCGCTGGCAGCGCTCGACGGCGACGAGTCCCGCTATCTGCCGCTGTGGCACGCCATGGAGGCCTTTGTCGCCCTGCAGCGCCGACTGGCGGGTCACCCTACACCCTCGCTGGTTTGAAGCGCCAGGGGTAAGCTGCGGCGCCATGACGTCCCTCGCCACCTCGCCCACTCCAGCCCCGGCCTCTGAGCCGCGATTGACCTCGCTCTCCCACGGCGGAGGGTGCGGATGCAAGATTGCACCCGGCGTACTGTCGGAGATCCTCAAGAGCACGAACGCCCTGCCGGTGCCCAAGGAGCTGCTGGTCGGCATCGAGACCTCGGACGACGCAGCGGTCTATCGGCTCAACGATGAGCAGGCGCTGGTGGCGACGACCGATTTCTTCATGCCGATCGTCGACGACCCGTACGACTTCGGCCGCATCGCCGCGACCAATGCGATCAGCGACGTCTACGCGATGGGCGGGCGTCCCATCATGGCATTGGCCCTCGTCGGCATGCCGATCGCCGTGCTGAGTGCAACGACGATCGGACGCATCCTTGAGGGCGGCGCTTCCGTCTGCCGTCAGGCCGGCATCCCGATCGCCGGCGGGCACACGATCGATTCCGTCGAACCGATCTACGGACTGGTCGCGCTCGGATTGGTCCACCCTTCGCGCGTGAAGCGCAACGCGGACGCCAAGGCCGGCGACGTGCTCGTGCTCGGCAAGGCGCTCGGCGTGGGGGTGATGTCGGCAGCGCTGAAGAAGGGGAGGCTCGACGACACGTCCTACCAGCGGATGCTGGAGACGACCACCCGGCTGAACACGCCTGGGCCCGAACTGGCGGCACTCGACGGCGTGCACGCGCTGACCGACGTGACCGGCTTCGGCCTCGCGGGGCATGCGCTCGAGATCGCACGTGGCTCAGGTTGCGGGATCGAGATCGACTGGGGGGCGGTGCCCTTGCTCGACGGCGTCCGATCACTGGCCTCCGAGGGCCTGATCACCGGAGCATCCGGGCGCAATTGGTCCGCCTATGGCGCCGAGATCGCACTTTCCGCCTCGCTGCCGGCGGAGACACAAGCATTGCTCAGCGATCCGCAGACCAGCGGCGGCCTGCTCGTGTCATGCGCACCGGAAACCGTCGACAACGTGCTGGACGTCTTCGCGCGACACGGCTTCGGCGCGGCCGCCGTCATTGGGCGCCTGATCGCTCCGGATGACGGCGCGCGGCTGAAGATCAGTTGAGGCGCGGAAAAAACAAAGGGCCCTCGCGTGAGGGCCCTTGTTCGATTGGTTGCGGGGGCAGGATTTGAACCTACGACCTTTGGGTTATGAGCCCAACGAGCTACCAGACTGCTCCACCCCGCGGCTGTACCGCGCGGCGACCAGCGATGACGCTGATCTGCCGATTTGTTGAACGATCTCAAACGCCTGATCGGCCTTCGTTCCGTTCAACCACGCTGTCTTCCAACAGCGTTCAATATTCTGGTTGCGGGGGCAGGATTTGAACCTACGACCTTTGGGTTATGAGCCCAACGAGCTACCAGACTGCTCCACCCCGCGACTGAAGAATGAGAGTGTAGCACGGAAAGGACCGCCGCTTCAACTTTCGGCGACAGTCTTTCCTAAGTCAAAGGCCGGCGGCCTGCAGCGATTGCAGGAAACGATCGGCATCCTGGAAGCCGATCACGCGCACGCCGGTCAGTTCCTCGCCCTTCGCGTCGAAGAAGATCGTTCCCGGCGGGCCGAAGAGCTTGAAGCGCTTCAGTAGTTCCCGGTCGCCAGCGTTGTTCGCGGTGACGTCGGCCTTCAGCAGCAAGGCACCGTTCAACTTGGCCTGCACGCGCGCGTCGGTGAAGGTGAAACGCTCCATCTCTTTGCACGAGACGCACCAGTCGGCGTAGAAGTCGAGCATCACCGGTCTGCCGGCGCTGCGCAACGCGTCGTCCAGCTCGGCGACCGTCGCGATCTTGCGGAAGCTGACCGCTGAGGATTCCGAAGCGGATGCGACACCCGTGACCTTGCTGGCGCCCACGACGCCGGCCAGTGGCTTCAACGTATCGGTCCCGCCGGCGGCGACGCCAATGAATTGCGCCACGCCGAACACCATCGCAGCCACCGCCACACTCTTTCGCAGCCAGACGCGGGGAGTGCTTCCCTCTGTGCGTTGGAAGAGCCCCAGAAGGGCCGCTACAGCGACCAGCAGCGCACCCCACAGGAGCTGAGCAATCACCGGCGGCAGCACCGGTTGCACGATCCATAGCGCCACCGAGAGCAGCAGCAGGCCGAAGAAGTACTTGACCGTGTCCATCCAAGCGCCTGCGCGCGGCAGCAGCGTGCCGGCCGAGAGTCCCAGGAGCAGCAGCGGTACGCTCATGCCCCAGGCGAGCGCGAACAGCGCCAGGCCGCCCATTGCCACATTGCCGGTCTGGCTGATGTAGAGCAACGCGCCGGCCAAGGGCGCGGCCACGCAAGGACTGACGATCAATGCGGACAAGCCGCCCATGACGAACACGCTGACGAACTTGCCGGCGGGCAGGCGCTGCGTGGCGTCAGAGACGCCGCCGGTGAAGCGACTGGGCAACTGGATCTCGTAGACGCCGAACATCGACAGCGAGAACCCGACCAGCAACAGCGCAAACAGGGTGAGCACCCAGGGCTTCTGCAGATAGGCCGCCAGACCGCCCCCAACGAGCCCCGCCGCCACGCCCAGCGCCGTGTAGAGCAGCGCCATGCCGAGCGAATAGCTGAACGCCAGGAAGAAGCCGCGGGCACGTGACGGAGCCTCGCCCTGACCGACGATGATCGAGGACAGGATCGGCAGCATCGGCAGGACGCAGGGCGTGAGCGACAGCAGGACGCCGGCGCCGAAGAACGCGCCGATGACCAGCCATAGCCGGCCAGACGCGAGCACCTCGTCGAGCGGCGATCCGGCCGGCGACTGCGCGTTCGACGCCTGCGCATCTTCCGCCGCTTTCGCCGGAGACGCGTCGGCAGGCGTGGCCGCCACTGCATTGGCAACGCCGAAGCCGCTGAGCGCATCCGGCGCCGCGCCGACCTTCACGGCCCCATCGCCACCGAAGCCCTTCAGGCCGAGGGTCAGGTGACTCTTCATCGGCGGGTAGCACAGGCCCTTGTCCGCGCAGCCCTGTCCCGTCAGCACCAGCTTCAGCGGGCCAGCGGCCAGCGCCTCAACCGGCACCTTGATGCTCAGGTGATCGCGATAGGTCTCGACCTCCTTCTGGAAGGTTTCGTCGAACTTGCGCTTCGCGGTCGGCCAGGCGATGTCGCCGAACTTCGCGTCGGTCGCGTCCAGCTTGAACTGGTCGCGGTACATGTAATAGCCGGGTGCGATCGTGAAGTTCACCTGGAACTCGCGATCTCCGGTCAATTGCACATCGATCTTGAAAGCCTGTTCAGGATCGAGGAAATCGTCGGCGCGCGCCGGTCCGGCAAGGAAGGCCGAGGCCAGCGCCAGCAGCAGGAACAGCGCCGGCAACAGGCGTCGGATCAGGGCAAAGGGGGTCATGAACGCGGGGCGCATGCAGGCCGGTGGGCTCGCGTCGCCGTGAGGTCGGAAAGGCGCGAAGCTTAGCGCCAAGCGGGCCCGCATGACGTTGGACAGACGCCATGCACTGCCCGCGTTGCGCGTATCGCAGACACACAAGAAAAAAGGCCAGCATTGCTGCTGGCCTTCTGAGCGGAACGCGAGTCGCTGCTTATTCAGCAGAGCCTTCGCCTTCAACGGCATCAGGGCGATCCACCAGCTCGACATACGCCATCGGCGCGTTGTCGCCGACGCGGAAGCCCATCTTCAGGATGCGGGTGTAGCCGCCCGGACGGGTGGCGAAACGCGGGCCCAGTTCGTTGAACAGCTTCACAACGATGTCGCGGTCGCGCAGGCGGTCGAACGCCAGACGGCGGTTCGCGACGGTCGCTTCCTTGGCCAGGGTGATCAGCGGCTCGACGATGCGGCGCAGTTCCTTCGCCTTGGGCAGCGTGGTCTTGATCGCTTCGTGCTTCAGCAGCGAAACCGCCATGTTGCGGAACATCGCAGCACGGTGTTCGCTGGTGCGGTTGAGTTTACGGAGGCCGTTACGGTGGCGCATGGTGCTTTCCTTCCTTCAGTTATTGCCAGCAGCCGGATCAGGTACTGCCGGGGGCACCGGACGGGTCGTCAGACCCGTCCACTTTCAAAAAATCAACGCTTGTCGAGACCTTGTGGCGGCCAGTTCTCGAGACGCGAACCCAGGGTCAGGCCGCGAGAGGCGAGCACTTCCTTGATTTCGTTCAGCGACTTGCGACCCAGGTTCGGGGTCTTCAGCAGCTCGGTCTCGGTACGCTGGATCAGGTCACCGATGTAATAGATGTTCTCGGCCTTCAGGCAGTTGGCCGAGCGCACGGTCAGTTCGAGCTCGTCGACCGGACGCAGCAGGATCGGATCGAAGCTGCTCGAACGGGCCGCCGGGGCCTGGTCGAACACGTCGACCAGATCGGTGCCCTGCAGTTGCGCGAAGACGGCCATCTGCTCGACCAGGATCTTGGCCGAAGCGCGGATCGCTTCCTCGGGCGAGATCGCACCGTTGGTCTCGATTTCCATGACCAGCTTGTCCAGGTCGGTACGCTGCTCGACGCGAGCGTTTTCGACGGCGTAGCTGACACGCTTCACCGGGCTGAACGAGGCGTCCAGCACGATGCGGCCGATGGCCTTCGTCGGCTCGTCGCCATAGCGGCGCATGTTGCCGGGCACGTAGCCGCGGCCCTTCTCGACCTTGATCTGCATGTCCAGCTTGCCGCCTTGCGACAGGTGGGCGATGACGTGATCCGGGTTGATGATCTCGACGTCGTGCGGGGTCTGGATGTCGGCGGCCGTGACCGGGCCTTCGCCTTCCTTGCGCAGGACCAGGGTCACTTCCTCACGGTTGTGCAGACGGAACACCACACCCTTGAGGTTCAGCATGATGTGGACCACATCTTCCTGAACGCCGTCGATGGCGGAGTACTCGTGCAGCACGCCCGCGATCGTCACTTCCGTCGGCGCATAACCCACCATCGAGGACAGCAGCACGCGACGCAGGGCGTTGCCCAGCGTGTGGCCATAGCCGCGTTCGAACGGCTCCAGGATCACCTTGGCGCGATGACCGCCCAGGGGCTCCACAGTGATGGATTTGGGTTTGAGCAAATTCGTTTGCATGAGGTCTTTCTTTCAATACCCTCGGTTCGTTACACCGATAAGGCTGAGGGACCAACCAGGCACGCCCCTAAACAGCTGGCGAGCCCGGACGAGGAAAAGCCGAGCAGGCCCTTGCAGGGCCGCTCGGCAGGCACGAAAGAATTAACGCGAGTACAGCTCAACGATCAGCGACTCGTTGATCTCGGCGCCGAACTCGTCGCGATCCGGCGTCTTCTTGAAGATGCCTTCCAGCTTCGTGGCGTCCACGGCCACCCAGGCTGGCAGACCGATCGACTCGGCCAGCTTCAGGCTGTCGATGATGCGCAGCTGCTTCTTGGACTTCTCACGCACGGCGACCACGTCACCGGCCTTCACCAGGTAGGAGGCGATGTTCACGACTTCGCCATTCACGGTGATGCTCTTGTGCGAGACCAGCTGGCGGGCTTCCGCGCGGGTCGAGCCGAAGCCCATGCGATAGACGACGTTGTCCAGGCGCGATTCCAGCAGCACCAGCAGGTTGACACCGGTCGAACCCTTGCGGCGCTCGGCTTCAGCGAAGTAGCGGCGGAACTGACGCTCCAGCACGCCATACATGCGCTTGACCTTCTGCTTCTCACGCAGCTGCAGACCGAAGTCGGACGTGCGCTGACCCGAGGTGCGGCCATGTTGGCCAGGCTTGGTGTCGAACTTGGCCTTGTCGCTGATGGCGCGGCGGGCGCTCTTCAGGAACAGGTCGGTGCCTTCACGGCGGGAAAGTTTGGCCTTCGGGCCGAGATAACGTGCCACTTTGCGTGTCCTTCATCAATCTGACGCGAGCTCGGAGACATTCCGGGCAACGCGCGAGTCCGGCCAGTGTTTTTGTAGGCTCGGACGGTGGGCTTCAAGAAGTCGGAGACTTCAAACGGGTCGGCGTTTCCGCCGGCACCCGCCGAGGTGCGTTTCAGCCCCTCAGCAAAACGGCCGGCTGGCGCTCTCGCACCAGCCGGCGTGTTCTGAACGAACCGGAGATTATCGCACTAATCGCGACCGTTCAGCAGCACCGCTTAGATGCGGCGGCGCTTCTGCGGACGGCAACCGTTGTGCGGCACCGGCGTCACGTCAGAGATCGAGTTGATGCGGATGCCGAGCGCAGCCAGAGCGCGCACCGACGATTCGCGACCCGGGCCGGGGCCCTTGATCTTGACGTCCAGGTTCTTGATGCCTTGCTCTTGAGCAGCGCGGCCGGCCACTTCAGCAGCCACCTGGGCAGCGAAGGGGGTCGACTTGCGCGAGCCTTTGAAGCCTTGGCCGCCCGACGACGCCCAAGACAACGCACCGCCTTGACGATCAGTAATCGTGATGATGGTGTTGTTGAACGAAGCGTGCACGTGGGCAATACCGTCGGCGACGTTCTTGCGAACCTTCTTGCGAACGCGCTGGGCAGCCTGGTTATTGGGTGCTTTTGCCATGGTTAGCTTTCTTCAGATGCCGCGGGTTACTTCTTGCCGGTCGCCGCCGACTTGCGCGGACCCTTGCGGGTACGGGCATTCGTGCGGGTACGCTGGCCGCGCACCGGCAGGCCACGGCGATGGCGGAAGCCACGATAGCAACCCAAGTCCATCAGGCGCTTGATGTTGATGGACATCTCGCGACGCAGGTCGCCTTCGATGGTCAGGCGGCCGACTTCCTCACGGATCTTTTCCAGATCGGAGTCGTTCAGGTCCTTGACCTTCTTGTCCAGCGGGATGCCGCAGTTGTTGCAGATCTTCTGCGCGGTCGTACGGCCAATGCCGTAGATCGAAGTCAGACCGATCTCCGTGTGCTTGTGCGGCGGAATGTTGATACCAGCAATACGTGCCATGTGCGTCCTCTAATTCGCTTGCAGTCGTTAGGCCAATCAGCCTTGGCGCTGCTTGTGCCGCGGATCGGTACAGATCACACGCACCACGCCATTACGACGGATGATCTTGCAATTGCGGCACATCTTCTTGACAGATGCCGAAACTTTCATGGTCTGCTCCTTGACCTACTCTGTTCGCTCAATCAGCGTTGATCCGGGGGTTGCTAAAAAGCTCACTTCGCCCGGAACACGATGCGAGCACTACACAAATTCTGTTTGCCCAGCGACTTCAGTTGGCCTTGAAACTGGCCTTCTTCAGCAGCGACTCGTACTGCTGGCTCATCACGTAGGACTGGACCTGGGCCCAGAAGTCCATCGTGACGACCACGATGATCAACAGCGAGGTGCCACCGAAGTAGAACGGGACGTTGTACTTCAGCGTCAGAAACTCAGGCAGCAGACACACGCCGGTGATGTACACCGCGCCTGCCAGCGTCAGCCGGGACAGGATCTTGTCGATGTGTCGAGCCGTCTGGTCTCCAGGACGGATCCCAGGGATGAACGCACCACTCTTCTTCAGGTTGTCTGCGGTCTCACGGCTGTTGAACACCAGTGCCGTGTAGAAGAAGCAGAAGAACACGATCGCGGCCGAATACAGCAGCACGTAGATCGGTTGCCCCGGACGCAGAGCGTCAGAGATGTCCTTCAACCAGCGCATGCTGTCGCCCGTCGCGAACCAACTCACCAGCGTGGTCGGAAGCAGGATGATCGACGACGCGAAGATCGGCGGAATCACACCCGACATGTTCAGCTTCAGCGGCAGATGCGAACTCTGGCCACCGTAGACCTTGTTGCCAACCTGCCGCTTGGCATAGTTGACCAGGATCTTCCGCTGACCTCGTTCAACGAACACGACCAGGTAGGTCACGCCGATGACGATCGCGATCACGAGCAAGCAGGAGATGACGCTCATCGCGCCGGTACGAACCAGCTCGAGCAGACCACCGATGGCACCCGGCAGACCTGCGGCGATACCGCCAAAGATCAGGATCGAGATGCCGTTGCCCAAACCACGTTCCGTGATCTGCTCACCCAGCCACATCAGGAACATCGTGCCAGCGACCAGACTCGTCACCGCAGTGATGCGGAAGCCGAAGCCCGGGCTCAACACCAACCCAGGAGAGCTCTCCAGCGCGAAAGCAATGCTCAAGCTCTGGAAGATCGCCAGGCCCAACGTGCCGTAACGGGTGTATTGCGTGATCTTGCGACGCCCCGCTTCGCCTTCCTTCTTCAGCGCCTCCAGGCTCGGCACCACGTACGTCATCAACTGCATGACGATCGAGGCCGAGATGTAGGGCATGATCCCTAGCGCGAAGACGGTGAAGCGCGACAGCGCACCGCCCGAGAACATGTTGAACAGGCTCAGGATCCCGCCCTGCTGACCCTTGAACAGCTGCTGGAGCTGCGTCGGATCGATGCCGGGCACGGGGATATGAGCCCCGACACGGTAGACGACCAGCGCGAGCACCAGGAACACAAGCCGACGACGCAGGTCGCCGAACTTGCCGCTCTTGGCCAACTGTGATGCGTTGCTTGCCACTGCTGCCTAGTCCTGTGCTTGGATGATCAAGCGACGGAGCCGCCAGCGGCTTCGATCGCCGTCTTCGCGCCGGCCGTCACGCCCAGACCCTTGATGCTCACCTTGCGGGTGATCTCGCCGGACTTGATGACCTTGACAGCCTTCGCCAGCTCGGACACCAGACCAACAGCCTTCAGCGTCAGCAGGTCAATCTCTTCGCTCGTCAGCAGGTTCAGTTCCGACAGCGTCACTTCCGCATTGAACGGACGAGCCAGCGACTTGAAACCACGCTTGGGCAGGCGACGTTGCAGCGGCATCTGACCGCCTTCGAAGCCGACCTTGTGGAAGCCACCGGCACGCGACTTCTGTCCCTTGTGGCCACGGCCTGCGGTCTTTCCCAGACCGGAGCCGATGCCACGGCCCACGCGACGCTTGGCGTGCTTGGCACCAGCGGCGGGCTTGATGGTATTGAGTTGCATCTTGTGTTCCTCGTCGATGCCGTGCTTACAGCACCTGCACCAGGTAGGCGATCTTGTTGATCATGCCGCGGACCGCCGGCGTGTCTTCCAGCGTCTTCGTGCTGTTCAGCTTGCGAAGACCCAGGCCGACCACCGTCGCGCGATGATCTTCACGGCAGCCGATCGGGCTACGAACCAGCTTGACCGTGAGCGTTTTCTTTTCAGACATCTCGATCTCCTGGCGCTCAGTTGAAGATTTCTTCAACCGTCTTGCCGCGCTTCGCCGCCACTTGGGCAGGCGTGGAGCAGCGCTTGAGCGCGTCCAGCGTGGCACGAACCATGTTGTAAGGGTTGGTCGAACCGTGGCTCTTGGTCACGATGTCGGTCACGCCCATCACTTCGAAGACAGCGCGCATCGGGCCGCCGGCGATCACGCCGGTACCAGCCGGAGCCGGTGCCATGATCACGTGCGCAGCGCCGTGCTCACCCACAACGTTGTGCTGGATGGTGCCGTTGCGCAGCTGGACCTTGACCATGTTGCGGCGGGCCGATTCCATCGCCTTTTGCACGGCGACCGGAACTTCCTTGGCCTTGCCCTTGCCCATGCCGATGCGGCCATCGCCATCACCGACCACGGTCAGCGCAGCGAAGGACAGCGTGCGGCCGCCCTTCACAACCTTCGTGACGCGGTTGACCGCAATCATCTTTTCCTTCAGGCCGTCGTCGTTGCCTTCGGTCTGAGCGCGGGGTTGAAATTTTGCCATTTCCTAATCCTTTGAGCGTCAGAACTGCAGGCCGGCTTCGCGAGCGGCTTCAGCCAGGGCCTTGACACGGCCGTGGTAAGCGAAGCCCGAACGGTCGAAAGCCACCTTCTCGACGCCAGCGGCCTTCGCCTTCTCGGCGATGCGCTTGCCGATCAGGCTTGCGGCGGCCACGTTGCCGCCCTTGCCGGACAGCTGCGTGCGCACTTCCTTCTCGGCCGTCGAAGCGGAGGCCAGCACGCGCTGACCGTCTTCGGAGATGACCGAGGCGTAGATATGCAGGTTCGAGCGGAAGACCGTCAGACGGGCCACGCGCTGCAGGGCGATGCGAGCACGCGTTTGACGCGAACGACGCAGGCGTTGTTCCTTCTTGTTCAGCATGGCGCGGCTCCTTACTTCTTCTTGGTCTCTTTGAGGGAGACCTTTTCGTCGGCGTAGCGGATGCCCTTGCCCTTGTAGGGCTCCGGCGGACGGATCGCGCGCACTTCAGCGGCGATCTGACCGACGACCTGGCGATCGGCACCCTTGATCAGGATTTCCGTCTGGGTCGGGCATTCGACCTTGATGCCAGCCGGCATGTCCTTGACGACCGGGTGCGAGAACCCGATCTGCAGGTTCAGCTTCTGACCCTGGGCTTGGGCGCGGAAACCCACGCCGACCAAGTTCAGCTTCTTTTCGAAGCCCTTGCTGACACCGTTGACCATGTTGGCCAGCAGGGCGCGCATCGTGCCGCTCATCGCATCGGCTTCTGCCGATTCGTTGACGGGAACGAACGTCAGCTTGCCGCCTTCGAGCTTGACCGTAACCAGAGGGTTCACGGCCACGAACAGGGTACCTTGGGCACCCTTGACGCTGATCTTCTCAGCGCTGATCGTCACTTCCACGCCTTGCGGGAGGACGACCGGCATTTTTCCAACGCGGGACATTGTCTGTCTCTCCTTGGCTTATGCGACGTAGCAGAGCACTTCGCCGCCGACACCGGCTTGACGTGCTTTGCGGTCGGTCATCACGCCCTTCGGGGTGGTGACGATCGCCACACCCAGGCCATTCATGACCTGGGGAATATCGTGGCGGCCCTTGTAGATGCGCAGGCCGGGACGGCTCACGCGCTCGATGCGCTCGATCACCGGACGGCCGGCGTAATACTTCAGCGCGATCTCGAGCTCGGGGCGGGCGGCATCGCCACGCACCGCGAAATCATCGATATAGCCTTCATCCTTCAGGACCTTGGCGATCGCGACCTTCAGCTTCGACGAAGGCATCACGACGCTGGCCTTCTCAACGCTCTGGGCGTTGCGAATGCGGGTCAGCATATCGGCGATAGGATCACTCATGCTCATACGAAATCTCCTAAACCTGCCGATTACCAGCTGGCCTTGACGACACCGGGGATGTCGCCCTTGAAGGCCAGCTCACGAATCTTGTTACGTGCCAGGCCGAACTTGCGGAACGTGCCACGGGGACGGCCGGTCAGCTCGCAGCGGTTGCGCTGGCGGGTCGGGTTGGCGTTGCGGGGCAGCTTCTGCAGCTCCAGGCGGGCCAGATAGCGCTCTTCGTCCGACTTCTTGCTGTCGTCGATGATGGCCTTCAGTTCCGCGTACTTCTTTGCGTACTTGGCGACCAGTTGGGCGCGCTTCAGCTCACGTTGCTTGATCGAGAGTTTTGCCACGGGTCACCTCAGTTCTTGAACGGGAACTTGAACGCAGCCAGGAGTGCCTTGGCTTCGTCGTCCGTCTTGGCAGTCGTCGTGATGCTGATGTTCAGACCACGCAGAGCATCCACCTTGTCGTATTCGATTTCGGGGAAGATGATCTGTTCCTTGACGCCGATGTTGTAGTTGCCGCGACCGTCGAACGAACGACCCGAGATACCGCGGAAGTCACGGACGCGCGGCAGGGCCACGGTCACGAAACGATCCAGGAATTCGTACATCGTGGCGCCACGCAGGGTCACCATGCAGCCGATAGGCACGCCGTCACGGATCTTGAAGCCGGCGATTGCCTTCTTCGACTTCGTCACCACGGGCTTCTGGCCAGCGATCTTGGTCAGGTCGCCGACGGCGTGATCCATGACCTTCTTGTCAGCGACCGCCTCGCTCACGCCCATGTTCAGCGTGATCTTGGTGATGCGCGGCACTTCCATCACGGACTTGTAGCCGAACTTTTCGGTCAGACCGGGGACGACCTTCTCGCGATAGAACTCTTGCAAACGAGCCATGTCTTACCCCTTAGGCCTTGATCTCTTCGCCGGTCGACTTGAACACGCGCACCCGCTTGCCGTCGGCGCCGAGCTTGATGCCCACGCGATCGGCCTTGCCGGAAGCGGCGTTGAAGATCGCCACGTTGGATTGATGGATGGGCATGGACTTGTCGACGATGCCGCCGGTCGTACCCTTCAGCGGGTTCGGCTTGACGTGCTTCTTGACGACGTTGATGCCGTCGATGACGACATGGTCAGCGTCCACGCGCAGCGTCACGGTGCCGCGCTTACCCTTGTCGCGGCCGGTCAGGACGATGATCTCGTCGCCTGTGCGAATCTTGTTCATGGCAATACCTTTGTCTGAGCGGGGCTTAGAGCACCTCAGGCGCCAGCGACACGATCTTCATGAAGCGCTCGGTACGCAGTTCACGCGTCACCGGGCCGAAGATGCGGGTGCCGATGGGCTCCAGCTTGGCGTTCAGCAGCACGGCGGCATTGCCGTCGAACTTGACCAGGGAGCCGTCTTGGCGGCGCACACCCTTGGCAGTGCGCACGACCACCGCGTTGTAAACCTCGCCTTTTTTGACGCGGCCACGCGGCGCAGCTTCCTTGATGCTGACCTTGATGATGTCGCCAATATGCGCATAACGACGCTTGGAACCACCAAGCACCTTGATGCACATGACGGACTTGGCGCCAGTGTTGTCCGCGACATCGAGTCGCGATTGCATTTGGATCATGTCTGTCCCCAACTTTTCCCGCTCAGGCAACTGCGACCATCGCAGCCATCCAGAGAGCGGTCAGTCTTGGGCCCGTAAGCCAATCACCTGTCACCTTGCGGCGACCCGCGTCTGGCCTAAATGGGCAAGAAACCTAGAACCGAAGGCTGCTGCCCTGTGCGCTGGTCACAGGACCCGTCGAGCGACGGAGCCACCATTCGGCGAAGCTGCGGATTATGCGGCAAGCACAATCCGCCTGTCAACTGATGTTGTTGCGTGTCAGAGCGACTGCGCCTGCTTGAGCAGCGTTCCGGCGTCGCTGACCTCGAACTTGCCCGGCGCTTCGATGTTGAGGCTCTTGACCACACCATCCTTCACCAGCATCGAATAGCGCTGCGAGCGCAAGCCCATGCCGCGTGCGACGAGGTCCAACGTCAGTCCCGTCGCCTGGGTGAAGGTGGCACTGCCGTCGGCCATCATCCGAACCTTGCCAGCCGTCTTCTGCTCACGACCCCAAGCACCCATCACGAACGCATCGTTGACGGACACACACCAGACTTCATCCACACCCGCAGCCTTGAGCGCATCAGCCTGCGCAACATAGCCCGGCACGTGCTGGGCGGAGCAAGTCGGCGTGAACGCGCCAGGCAGCGCGAAGATGGCCACGGTCTTCCCTGCGGTCAGCTTCTCGATGTCGAAGCTGTTCGGCCCCAGCGAGCAGCCTTCGCCCTCGACTTCGATGAATTCCTGCAGATTGCCGGCCGGCAGTCGATCGCCCACTTTCAGCATGTCGCGCTCCTGATTCTGTTGTCGGTGAATGAAAGCGGCAGAGTGTGCCGCGAAAAACGAAAAATGGCTGGACACCGGGAATTCCGATGTTCCAGCCATTGACAGCCATGGGTGGTCACCCACCCCTGACCACGTCGCGCTCAACGCGCGACATCGGCGATCAGACCAGCTGAGCCTTCTGGACCAGACGGGTCACGACCCAGCTCTTGGTCTTCGAGAGCGGACGGCCTTCGGCGATCTCGACCACGTCGCCCATCTTGTACTCGCCATTTTCGTCATGGGCGTGGTACTTGCGGGAACGGGCCACGATCTTGCCGTAGAGCTCGTGCTTGGCACGGCGCTCAACCAGCACGGTGATCGTCTTGGCGCGCTTGTCGCTGACGACGCGACCGATCAGGGTGCGGGTGTTCTTCTCTTGAGCTTGCGTCATTTCGCGGCTCCCTTCTTCTCGGCCAGGATGGTCTTGGCGCGGGCAATGTCACGACGCGTATTGCCCAGCACCGAAGTGTTGGTCAGTTGTTGCGTCGCCTTTTGCATGCGCAGACCAAAGTGGGCCTTCAGCAGATCGGTGACTTCCTTCTTCAGGGCAGCCACGTCTTTCGCGCGCAGTTCAGATGCTTTCATGGGGTGTTCTCCAATCAGGCGCCGAGCTGGCGCGCCACGAAGGTGCAGCGCAGCGGCAGTTTGGCAGCGGCCAGCGTGAACGCCTCGCGCGCCAGTGCCTCAGGCACGCCGTTGACTTCGTAGAGCACCTTGCCGGGCTGGATCTCAGCCACGTAGTACTCCGGGTTGCCCTTACCGTTGCCCATACGGACTTCAGCAGGCTTTTGCGAGATCGGCTTATCCGGGAAGATCCGGATGAAGATCCGGCCACCGCGCTTGATGTGACGCGAGATGGCGCGGCGAGCCGCTTCGATCTGACGAGCCGTGATACGGCCGCGCTCGGTGGCCTTCAGGCCGAAGTCACCGAAAGCGACGGTCGCGCCGCGGGTCGCAACACCAGTGTTGCGGCCCTTTTGCTCCTTGCGGTATTTGCGACGAGCGGGTTGCAGCATGTTGAGTTCTCCTTACGCCTGGCCGCCGTCAGCGGCGGGCTTGCGCACCACACGCTTCGCAGCAGGCTTGTCGCCGCCTTCGGCAGGCTTGTCGCCACGACCACGACCACCCGGCGCGCCCGGACGGGCATTGCGACGGGGACGGCGGTCATCTTCGGCACCCGGGGGGGTGTTGATCACGGGAGCCTCGCCATTGGCCAGGCGGTCACCGCGATACACCCACACCTTGACGCCGATCACGCCGTAGGTGGTCTTGGCTTCGGAGAAGCCGTAATCGATGTCAGCCTTCAGGGTGTGCAGCGGCACACGACCTTCGCGATACCACTCGGTACGAGCGATTTCGATGCCGTTCAGACGGCCGGCGGACATGATCTTGATGCCTTGGGCACCCAGACGCATCGCGTTCTGCATCGCGCGCTTCATCGCACGGCGGAACATGATGCGCTTTTCGAGCTGCTGGGTGATCGAGTCGGCGATGAGCTGGGCATCGATTTCGGGCTTGCGCACTTCTTCGATGTTCACAGCGACGGGCACGCCCAGACGCTTGGCCAGCTCGGCCTTCAGGTTCTCGATGTCCTCGCCCTTCTTGCCGATCACCACGCCCGGACGGGCCGAGAAGATCGTGATGCGGGCGTTCTTGGCAGGACGCTCGATCAGGATGCGCGAAACGGCGGCGTTCTTCAGCTTGGCCTTCAGGAACTCGCGGACTTGCAGATCCTCAGCCAGCATGCTGGCGAAGTTCTGGTTGTTCGCGTACCAGCGCGACGCCCAGTTACGGGTGACGGGCAGGCGGAAGCCAGTCGGATGAATTTTCTGTCCCATAGTCTTCCTTCAGGCTCAGTGGCCGACGGTCACGTAGATATGGCAGGTCGGCTTGCTGATGCGATTGCCGCGGCCCTTGGCGCGCGCGGAGAACCGCTTCAGCGTGGTGCCCTGCTCCACGTAGATCGAAGTGACCTTCAGCTCGTCAATGTCGGCACCGTCGTTGTGCTCGGCATTGGCGATGGCCGATTCCAGCGCCTTCTTGATGATCAGCGCGGCCTTCTTCTGGGTGAACTCCAGGATGTTCAGCGCTTGATCCACCTTCTTGCCGCGGATCAGGTCCGCCACCAGGCGGCCCTTATCAAACGACAGGCGGACGCCACGAACGATTGCTTTGGTTTCCATCGTCGTCATCCTTACTTCTTCCCGGCCTTCTTGTCGGCCGGGTGGCCCTTGAAGGTGCGGGTCAGAGCGAATTCACCCAGCTTGTGACCGACCATCTGGTCCGACACATAGACCGGCACGTGCTGCTTGCCGTTGTGCACGGCGATCGTCAGACCGATGAACTCGGGCAGGATCGTCGAGCGACGCGACCAGGTCTTGATGGGCTTCTTGTCCTTGATGGCAACGGCCTTGTCGACCTTGGCCATCAGGTGGTGGTCCACAAAGGGACCCTTCTTGAGGGAACGAGCCATGTGGGTCTACCCCTTACTTCTTGCGACGCGAGACGATGAAAGTCTGCGTGCGCTTGTTGTTGCGAGTGCGGTAGCCCTTCGTCAGGGTGTTCCACGGCGACACAGGGGCCTGACCTTCACCCGTACGACCCTCACCACCACCGTGCGGGTGGTCGACCGGGTTCATGGCGGTACCGCGCACGGTCGGGCGGATGCCCTTCCAGCGGATGGCGCCGGCCTTGCCGTACTGGCGCAGGCTGTGCTCTTCGTTGCTCACTTCGCCGATGGTCGCGCGGCAGTCGATGTGCACGCGGCGGACTTCGCCGGAGCGCAGACGGATCTGGGCGTAGGAACCATCACGCGCCATCAGCACCACAGAAGTACCGGCGGAGCGGGCGATCTGGGCACCCTTGCTCGGCAGCAGTTCCACGCAGTGGATCGTCGAACCCACGGGGATGTTGCGGATGGGCAGCGTGTTGCCGACCTTGATCGGGGCTTCCGCGCCGCTCAGGATCGTCGAACCGACTTCCAGGTTGCGCGGAGCGATGATGTAGCGACGCTCGCCGTCGGCATAGCACACCAGCGCGATGTGAGCCGTACGGTTCGGGTCGTACTCGATGCGCTCGACCTTCGCCGGGATACCGTCCTTGTTGCGACGGAAGTCCACCACGCGGTAGTGGTGCTTATGACCACCGCCCTTGTGGCGCATCGTGATGTGACCGTTGTTGTTACGGCCAGCGTTCTGCTTCTGGGGCTCCAGCAGCGAAGCCTCGGGAGCGCCCTTGTGCAGGTGCTTGTGCACCACCTTCACCACGCCACGACGGCCAGGCGAAGTCGGCTTGACTTTAACGACGGCCATTACGCAGCCTCCCCGGAGAAGTTGAGCTCCTGGCCAGCCTTCAGCGACACGTACGCCTTCTTGACGTGGTCGCGACGGCCTTGACGGCCACCGAAGCGCTTGGTCTTGCCCTTGACGTTGACGACGTTGACCGCGTCGACCTCGACCTTGAACATCAGTTCAACAGCGGCCTTGATCTCGGGCTTCGTCGCGTCGCGCAAGACCTTGAACAGGACTTGGTTGTGCTTTTCGCCAGCCATCGTGGCCTTTTCGGACACGATCGGAGCGAGCAGCACCTTGGCCAGACGGCCATCAGCAAACTTGGGCGCGCTCATGCCAGCATCTCCTTCAGTTGCTCGATCGCAGCCTTCGTCACCAGGACCTTCTTGTAGAAGACCAGCGACAGCGGATCGACATAACGCGGCTCGACGACCAGCACGTTCGGCAGATTGCGCGAAGCGAGCAGCAGGTTGTCGTCCACCAGGTCGGAGATCACCATGACGTGATTCAGACCCATGCCCTTGAGCTTGGCAGCCAGCAGCTTGGTCTTCGGGGCTTCGATCGAGATCGAGTCCACGACGGCCAGACGACCTTCACGGGCCAGCTGCGACAGGATCGCGGCCATGCCAGCGCGGTACATCTTCTTGTTCAGCTTGTGCGAGAAGTTCTCGTCAGGCTTGTTCGGGAAGATGCGACCGCCCCCACGCCACAGCGGGGAGGACGTCATACCAGCACGCGCGTTGCCGGTACCCTTCTGACGGAACGGCTTCTTCGTCGAGTGACGGACTTCAGCGCGGGTCAGCTGGGCGCGGGTGCCTTGACGGGCGTTGGCTTGATAAGCCACGACCACCTGGTGCACCAGGGCTTCGTTGTAATCACGAGCGAAAAGGGTGTCGGGAGCGTCGACCTTCGACGTCGCCTGACCCTGCTCATTCAGGAGCTCGAGTTGCATCAGTTGGCTCCCTTCTTGACCTTGACCTTGACGGCCGGACGGATCACGACGAATCCTTCCTTCGCGCCAGGAACGGCACCACGGACCAGCACCAGCTGGCGGGCTTCGTCGATGCGGACGACATCCAGGTTCTGGACGGTCACGGTGACGTCGCCGAGGTGGCCCGACATCTTCTTGCCCGGGAACACGCGCCCCGGATCCTGGGCCATCGAGATGGAGCCAGGAACGTTGTGCGAACGGCTGTTACCGTGCGAAGCGCGCTGCGAACTGAAGTTGTGGCGCTTGATGGTGCCTGCGAAGCCCTTGCCGATCGAGGTGCCTTGCACGTCGACCAGTTGGCCGGCGGCGAGCAGCGTCACGGGGACTTGAGCGCCAGCCTTGTATTCGGCGGCGACCGCGGCATCAACGCGGAATTCTTTGATGATTTCACCGGCTTCAACACCAGCCTTGGCGAGGTGACCCGCTTGCGGCTTGGTAACGCGGGAGGCCTTGCGGGCACCGTACGTCACTTGGATGGCGCTGTAGCCGTCGGTTTCTTCGGTCTTGACCTGGGTCACGCGATTGTTGGACACGTCCAGCACGGTCACGGGGACGGTATCACCGTCGACCGTGAACACACGCATCATGCCCACCTTGCGGCCCAGCAATCCGAGACGATTGCTAAGACTCATGGTTTTCTCCTGACCCCGAACGCCTCGACGGAGACACCGCCGCGCGCCTGAAGTCATTTCACACACCCGACATCGATTGGCCGGGCCGACAAGCATCGCTCCTTCGATGAGGACAGGGGTAAAGGCCCCAAACCCCTTCGACGGCGATGCGACGAAGCCGCACCAGGGAATCCCGGCGCGGAAAAGCTGCGGAGTATAGCGTCAACCCTGACCACACCGCAAGCCAAGCGCCATCGGCACCCAAAGAAAAAGGCGACCCGAGGGTCGCCTTTCAGGGAGCGGCCGGATCGCGCCGGCGCCCGACTGCATTACTGCAGCTTGATCTCGACGTCCACGCCAGCCGGCAGGTCCAGCTTCATCAGCGCGTCGACCGTCTTGTCGGTCGGGTCGACGATGTCCATCAGACGCTGATGGGTGCGGATTTCAAACTGGTCACGCGACGTCTTGTTGACGTGCGGCGAACGCAGGATGTCGAAACGTTCCTTGCGGGTCGGCAGGGGCACGGGACCCTTGACGATCGCGCCGGTGCGCTTGGCGGTTTCCACGATTTCCAGGGCCGATTGGTCGATCAGCTTGTAATCGAAGGCCTTCAGCCGGATGCGGATCTTTTGCTTGGTAGACATGACTTTTCCTTCAAAGAGCGACGCAATGCGCAAGGCATCGCGGAGGCAGCGATGGCGCCGCCGAGTGGGGGACGCACCACCCGCCGAAGCGGGCAGCGCGCCTCACCGGTACCCGACGGGTACCAGCAAAAGATTTACTCGATGATGGTGGCCACGACGCCCGAGCCGACGGTACGACCGCCTTCACGGATGGCGAAGCGCAGACCTTGCTCCATGGCGATCGGAGC
>NZ_JARVXN010000017.1:0-129357 GCF_048957715.1 Mitsuaria sp. CC2
GTCTTGCCATGGTCAACGTGGCCAATCGTGCCCACGTTCACGTGCGGCTTGGTACGTTCAAACTTGCCTTTTGCCATTTCAATTCTCCAAAAAGAGCATCTGTCCGGTCTGTTGGTTTAGCGTTTCCGCAGTGTCCTGGAACCCCGGCGACCGGCAACCGGGAGGAATCACTGCGAAGACGATTCGATATCGAGAACGAAGCGAGCCGGCACTCGAAAGCACCGGCTCAGGTCATCACTTCGCGCGAGCAGTGACGATCGCGTCGGCGACGTTCTTAGGAGCTTCGCTGTAGTGCTTGAACTCCATCGTGTACGTCGCACGGCCTTGCGTGGCCGAACGCAGCGAGGTCGAGTAGCCGAACATCTCGGACAGCGGAACTTCCGCCTTGATGATCTTGCCGCCACCGACCATGTCGTCCATGCCCTGCACCATGCCGCGACGGCTGGACAGGTCACCCATCACCGTACCAGCATAGTCTTCCGGCGTTTCGACTTCCACGGCCATCATCGGCTCGAGGATGACCGGGCTGGCGCGACGGCAGGCTTCCTTGAAGCCCATCGAGGCGGCCATCTTGAACGCGTTTTCGTTCGAGTCCACATCGTGGTACGAACCGAAGGTCAGCGTGACCTTCACGTCCACGACCGGGTAGCCGGCCAGCACGCCGTTCGGCAGGCTGTCGATGACACCCTTCTCGACCGCGGGGATGAACTCGCGCGGCACCACGCCGCCCTTGATGGCGTCGACGAACTCGAAGCCCTTGCCGGCTTCTTGCGGTTCCAGCGAGAACACGACGTGGCCGTACTGGCCCTTGCCGCCCGACTGACGCACGAACTTGCCTTCGACGTCGGTCACCGGCTTGCGGACGGTTTCGCGGTAAGCCACCTGCGGCTTGCCCACGTTGGCTTCAACACCGAATTCGCGCTTCATGCGGTCGACGATGATTTCCAGGTGGAGCTCGCCCATGCCGGAAATGATGGTCTGGCCCGATTCTTCGTCGGTGCGCAGGCGGAAGGACGGATCTTCGGCAGCCAGGCGACCCAGCGCGATGCCCATCTTTTCCTGGTCAGCCTTGGTCTTCGGCTCGACAGCCTGCGAGATCACCGGCTCCGGGAAGACCATGCGCTCCAGCGTGATGATGCTGTCCGGATCGCACAGGGTTTCACCCGTCGTGACGTCCTTCAGGCCCACGCAAGCCGCGATGTCGCCCGCCAGAATTTCCTTGATTTCTTCACGCTGGTTGGCGTGCATCTGCAGGATCCGGCCGATACGTTCCTTCTTGCCGCGGACCGGGTTGTAGACGGTCGCGCCCGACTGCAGCACGCCCGAATAGACGCGCACGAAAGTCAGTTGGCCGACGTACGGGTCGGTCATCAGCTTGAAGGCCAGCGCCGAGAACTTCTCTTCGTCGGTGCGTTGACGCGTGATCGGCTGATCATCTTCGTCCGTGCCAGCCACCGGCGGGATGTCCAGCGGCGACGGCAGGAAGTCGATGACGGCGTCCAGCATGCGCTGCACGCCCTTGTTCTTGAACGCGGTGCCGCACAGCATCGGCTGGATCTCGGTCGCGATGGTCCGCTTGCGGATCGCGAGCTTGATCTCTTCCTCGGTCAGGTCGCCCGTCTCGAGGTACTTGTTCATCAGCTCTTCGGTGGCTTCGGCAGCGGCCTCGACCATCTTCTCGCGCCATTCCTGGGCGACTTCGACCAGGTCAGCGGGGATGTCTTCGAAGGTGAACTTCATGCCCTGGGACGCTTCGTCCCAGATGATGGCCTTCATCTTGAAGAGGTCCACCACGCCCTTGAAGTTTTCTTCCGCGCCGATGGGGATGACCACGGGCACGGGATTGGCCTTCAGGCGGGTCTTCATCTGGTCGACGACCTTGAAGAAGTTCGCGCCGGTGCGGTCCATCTTGTTGACGAACGCCAGGCGGGGCACCTTGTACTTGTTGGCTTGGCGCCAGACGGTTTCCGACTGGGGCTGCACGCCACCGACGGCGCAGTACACCATGCAGGCGCCGTCCAGGACGCGCATCGAACGCTCGACTTCAATCGTGAAGTCGACGTGTCCGGGGGTGTCGATGATGTTGAAGCGATGCTCAGGGTAGGACATGTCCATGCCCTTCCAGAAGCAGGTCGTCGCGGCCGACGTGATCGTGATGCCGCGCTCTTGTTCCTGCTCCATCCAGTCCATCGTGGCAGCGCCGTCGTGCACTTCACCGATCTTGTGGTTCACACCGGTGTAATACAGGATGCGTTCCGTCGTGGTGGTCTTGCCGGCATCGATGTGCGCCGAGATACCGATGTTGCGGTAGCGCTCGATGGGGGTCTTGCGGGACATGGTGTCACTCCAAATGCATGGAGCCGCCATCGGGTCAGTAGTAACCCGAGGCGGCCAGAGAGGTCTTGATTAGAAGCGGAAGTGCGAGAACGCCTTGTTGGCGTCTGCCATGCGGTGGACTTCATCGCGCTTCTTCATCGCGCCACCACGGCCTTCGGAGGCCTCCAGCAGTTCGTTGGCCAGACGTTGGGCCATCGACTTCTCACCGCGCTTGCGCGCGGATTCCTTCAACCAGCGCATGGCGAGGGCCAGACGGCGGACGGGGCGAACTTCCACGGGAACTTGGTAGTTCGCACCGCCAACGCGGCGGGACTTCACTTCGACCATGGGCTTCACGTTGTTGATCGCGATCATGAAGATCTCGAGCGGGTCCTTGCCGGACTTGTTCTCGACCTGTTCCAGGGCACCGTAAATGATGCGCTCTGCGACAGCCTTCTTGCCCGATTCCATGATGACGTTCATGAACTTGGACAGATCAACGCTACCGAACTTCGGGTCCGGGAGGATCTCGCGCTTGGGTACTTCGCGACGACGTGGCATGGATTCTTCCTTCAATGCTTCAGTTGGTCAGGGCCTTCGCCCCGCCGGGGATCTCCACCGACATCTGGGGGGATCCACTTACTCGGCTGCCGGTGCACAGGCACTCGGGCCGCAAAAATTCGATGACCTCTCGGCCACCAAGACCTTGGCTGTTGAGCCTTACTTCTTCGGACGCTTCGCGCCGTACTTGGAACGCGACTGCTTGCGATCCTTGACGCCTTGCAGGTCGAGCGAACCGCGCACGATGTGGTAACGCACACCCGGCAAGTCCTTGACCCGGCCGCCGCGCACGAGCACGACGCTGTGCTCTTGCAGGTTGTGGCCTTCACCGCCGATGTACGAGATGACCTCGAAACCGTTGGTCAGGCGCACCTTGGCGACCTTACGAAGCGCCGAGTTCGGCTTCTTCGGGGTGGTGGTGTACACGCGGGTGCAGACGCCACGACGTTGCGGGCACGACTGCATGGCCGGCGACTTGGATTTCGTCACCTCGGTCTCACGACCGTGGCGAACGAGCTGATTGATGGTTGGCATAAGTAACTTGTTCCCGTTTGAAGTCACAACCCCAGCGCACCCTGGCCTTCCGGAAACCCGCGATATCGAGGGCCTTCCACAAGCGACAAAAGCGCAGCGCCTTGCGGCACCACGCTCGAATCAACCCCGGTCCGGTTCGAAACCTGGACTCGGGACGCATCAAGACATGCTGGAGAGCCGGCGATTGTAGGCGAGTTCATCCCGAACACACAAGGCGCTATGCTCCCGGACCCTATGAACGACGCCGCTTCCACTGCTTTTCCGCTGCTTCCGGACAACGCCGACACCCCTGCGCCACTGGTCATCCTGGACACGCAGATCGTGATGGACTGGCTGGTTTTCGACGAAACCACCCTGGCGCCCTTGATCGCGGCCGTAGTAAGCCGGCGCTTACATTGGACCGCCACGCTGGCCATGAAGGCGGAGCTTCTCCATGTGATCGGCCGCGGCGTGGCCGCGCGCTATGCACCCGATCCCGCTCGCATCGATGACGCCTTCCAACAGCATTGCCGCTTCGTGAACGAGCCGGAACTCGGCATCGCGCGCCCGCGCTGTAGTGACACCGACGACCAGAAGTTCATCGATCTCGGCCTGGCCTTGGCCGCCTCGCGCCCGACGAGCCTCATCTCCCGCGATAGGGCCGTCCTCAAGGTAGCCAAACGCGCGGCGAAGCTTGGACTTCCCATTTTGTCTCCCGCTGCCTGGCTGAAGCTGAACGCCGCGACGTCTTCCAGCTGATTCCGGTGCGCCAAAGAAAAAGGCTGCCGCCCTTTCGGGACGGCAGCCTTCGGATCAAGCCGCGAGCGGCTCGATGTCCTTGCGCTTACTCGCTGGCGCCGGCGTCGCTGGCCGCGTCAAGCGCGGACAGCTGCACGGCCGCCATTTCCTCGGCCTCCTGGATGGCGATGGAACGGCGCTCGGCATCGTCCATCTCTTCCTTGGCGCGACGCGCCTGGTGGAAGGCCATGCCGGTACCGGCGGGGATCAGGCGACCCACGATGACGTTCTCCTTCAGACCACGGAGTTCGTCGCGCTTGCCCATGATCGCGGCTTCGGTCAGCACGCGGGTCGTTTCCTGGAACGACGCCGCGGAGATGAACGAGTCCGTCGACAGAGAAGCCTTCGTGATACCCAGCAGCACGTCGGCATGCGTGACCGTCAGCTTGCCCTCGCTGCGCAGGCGGTCGTTGGTGTCCAACAGTTCCGAACGCTCGACCTGCTCGCCGGCGATGTAGGCCGAGTCGCCCGGGTTGACGATCTGCACGCGACGCAGCATCTGGCGAACGATCACCTCGATGTGCTTGTCGTTGATCTTCACGCCCTGCAGACGGTACACGTCCTGCACTTCGTCGACGATGTAGCGCGCCAGTTCTTCGATACCCAACAGACGCAGGATGTCCTGCGGATCGGCCGGGCCGTCGACCACCAGTTCGCCGCGGTTCACCACCTGGCCTTCGTGCACCAGGATGTTCTTTTCCTTGGGCACCAGCAGCTCGTGCTTGCGACCTTCCGGATCGGTGATCTCGAGGCGGACCTTGCCCTTGGTCTCCTTGCCGAACGAGACCGTACCGGTCTGTTCCGCCAGGAAGCCGGCATCCTTCGGCGAGCGGGCTTCGAAGAGCTCGGCCACGCGCGGCAGACCGCCGGTAATGTCGCGAGTCTTCTGACCTTCCACCGGGATACGTGCCAGCACTTCACCAGGCGCCAGTTCCTGTCCGTCGCGGATCTGGACCAGCGAGCCGACCTGGAAGCCGATCGTCACCGAGTGATCGGTGGCGGGGATCTTCACTTCCTGGCCGTTGGCGTCCAGCAGCTTGACCTGCGGGCGGATGACCTTGGCAGCGCCGCGGCGCTTCGGGTCGATCACGACCAGCGTGGAGAGGCCCGTCACTTCGTCGACCTGCTTGGCCACGGTGACACCTTCCTCGACGTTCTCGAACTTCGCCTGGCCGGCGAATTCCGTGATAATCGGGCGGGTCAGCGGATCCCAGGTGGCCAGGATCAGGCCGGCCTTGACGGTCTGGTCAGCCTTGATGTTCAGCAATGCGCCGTACGGCACCTTGTGACGCTCGCGCTCACGGCCGTGCGGATCCGAGATGACGATTTCGCCGGAACGCGAAATCACCACCAGCTCGCCCTTGCCGTTCGTCACATAGCGCATCGTGGCGTTGAAACCGATGATGCCGTCCGACTTCGCTTCCACGCTGGAGGCCACCGCCGCACGCGACGCCGCGCCACCGATGTGGAAGGTCCGCATCGTCAGCTGGGTGCCAGGTTCGCCGATCGACTGCGCGGCGATGACGCCCACTGCTTCGCCGGTATTCACCATGCCGCCGCGACCCAGGTCACGGCCGTAGCACTTGGCGCAGAGACCGAAGCGCGTGGCACAGGTCAGCGGGGTGCGGACCTTGACCTCGTCCACGCCGGCAGCTTCCAGCATGTCCAGGATGTCTTCGTCCAGCATGTTGCCGGCGGTCAGCAGAACGCCTTGCGTTTCAGGATGCACGACGTCGATCGCAGCCACACGACCCAGGATGCGGTCACGCAGGGACTCGATCACCTCACCGCCTTCCACCAGCGCGCGCATGTTGATGCCGTTGTCCGTGCCGCAATCGGTCTCGGTCACGACCAGATCCTGCGTCACGTCGACCAGACGACGGGTCAGGTAACCCGAGTTCGCGGTCTTCAGCGCCGTGTCCGCCAGGCCCTTACGAGCACCGTGGGTGGAGATGAAGTACTGCAGAACGTTCAGGCCTTCGCGGAAGTTCGCCGTGATCGGCGTCTCGATGATGGAGCCGTCCGGCTTCGCCATCAGGCCACGCATGCCGGCCAGCTGACGGATCTGCGCCGCGGAACCCCGCGCGCCCGAGTCGGCCATCATGTAGATCGAGTTAAACGATTCCTGCTCGACTTCCTTGCCGTTGCGGTCCAGGATCTTTTCCTTGGACAGCTGCGACATCATGACCTTGCCGACCTCGTCACCGGTCTTGCCCCAGATGTCGACGACCTTGTTGTAGCGCTCGCCGGCCGTCACGAGACCCGAGACGTACTGCTGCTCGATCTCCTTGACTTCCTTCTCGGCGCGGTCGATCAGCTCGGCCTTCTGCTTGGGCACGAGCATGTCGTCGATGGCGATCGAGATGCCCGCGCGCGTGGCCAGCTTGAAACCGGACTGCAGCAGCTTGTCTGCCAGCACCACGGTTTCCTTCAGGCCGCACTTGCGGAAGGACGTGTTGATCAGCCTGGAGATTTCCTTCTTCTTCAACGCCTTGTTGATGTTGGAGAAGGGAAGGCCCTTGGGCAGGATCTCGGACAACAGCGCGCGACCGACGGTCGTGTCGGTCAGCTTGGTCTGGGCGACCCATTCCTCGCCGTCCTTGACGTACTCGGTCAGACGCACGCTGATCTTGGCGGTGATCTCCACCGCGCCGTTTTCCAGCGCGCGGATCATCTCGGGGATGTCCGAGAAGACCATGCCCTCGCCCTTGCCGTTGGTGCGTTCGCGGGTGGCGTAGTACAGACCCAGCACCACGTCCTGCGACGGCACGATCGACGGCTCGCCCGACGCGGGGAACAGCACGTTGTTCGACGCCAGCATCAGCACGCGGGCTTCCATCTGCGCTTCGATCGACAGCGGCACGTGGACAGCCATCTGGTCACCGTCGAAGTCGGCGTTGAACGCAGCGCAGACCAACGGGTGCAGCTGGATCGCCTTGCCTTCGATCAGCACCGGCTCGAACGCCTGGATGCCCAGGCGGTGCAGCGTCGGCGCACGGTTCAGCAGGACCGGGTGCTCCTTGATGACCTCTTCCAGGATGTCCCAGACAACGGGGGTGCCGCTCTCGACTTCCTTCTTCGCGGCCTTGATCGTGGTCGCGATGCCCATCGCTTCCAGGCGCGAGAAGATGAAGGGCTTGAACAGCTCCAGCGCCATCAGCTTCGGCAGGCCGCACTGGTGCAGCTTGAGCGTCGGGCCCACGGTGATGACCGAACGGCCCGAGTAGTCGACGCGCTTGCCCAGCAGGTTCTGACGGAAGCGACCGCTCTTGCCCTTGATCATGTCGGCCAGCGACTTGAGGGCACGCTTGTTCGCGCCGGTCATCGCCTTGCCGCGGCGACCGTTGTCCAGCAGCGAGTCGACGGCTTCCTGCAGCATGCGCTTTTCGTTGCGCACGATGATCTCAGGCGCCTTCAGCTCGAGCAGACGGGCCAGACGGTTGTTGCGGTTGATGACGCGGCGGTACAGGTCGTTCAGGTCCGACGTCGCGAAGCGGCCGCCATCCAGCGGCACCAGCGGACGCAGGTCCGGCGGCAGCACCGGCAGCACTTCCAGCACCATCCAGTTCGGCTTGATGCCCGAGCGCTTGAAGGCCTCCATCACCTTGAGGCGCTTGGAGTTCTTCTTGATCTTCAGCTCGGAGCCGGTCATGTCGTTGCGCAGGCGGTCGATCTCGACGTCGAGATCCATTTCCGCCAGCAGCTTCTGGATGCCTTCGGCGCCCATCAGCGCGATGAACTCGTCACCGAACTCGATGCGCTTCGCGTCGTAGTCGTCCTCGGACATGATGCTGAACTTCTTCAGCGGGGTCATGCCCGGATCCACCACGACGTACGCTTCGAAGTACAGCACGCGCTCGATGTCGCGCAGCGTCATGTCGAGCACCAGGCCCAGACGCGACGGCAGCGACTTCAGGAACCAGATGTGCGCGCAAGGAGCGGCCAGCTCGATGTGGCCCATGCGCTCACGGCGCACCTTGGTCTGGGTGACTTCGACGCCGCACTTCTCGCAGATCACGCCACGGTGCTTCAGGCGCTTGTACTTGCCGCACAGGCACTCGTAGTCCTTGATCGGGCCGAAGATCTTGGCGCAGAACAGGCCATCACGTTCCGGCTTGAACGTCCGGTAGTTGATGGTCTCGGGCTTCTTCACTTCACCGAACGACCACGAGCGGATCTTCTCGGGCGAGGCCAGCCCGATCTTGATCGCGTCGAAATGTTCGTCCGGCGTGAATTGCTTGAACAGGTCCAACAAACCCTTCATACGATTCTCCTGTTCTCTTTAGTTGCGCTCGAGCTCGATGTCGATGCCCAGCGAACGAATTTCCTTCACCAGCACATTGAACGACTCGGGCATGCCGGCTTCGATCGAGTGCTCGCCCTTGACGATGGACTCGTACACCTTCGTACGGCCGTTCACGTCGTCGGACTTGACCGTCAGCATTTCCTGCAGGATGTACGAAGCGCCGTAGGCTTCCAGCGCCCACACTTCCATCTCGCCGAAACGCTGTCCGCCGAACTGCGCCTTGCCGCCCAGCGGCTGCTGCGTGACCAGCGAGTACGGGCCGGTGGAGCGGGCATGCATCTTGTCGTCGACCAGGTGATGCAGCTTCAGCACGTGCATGTAGCCGATCGTCGTGGGACGCTCGAACTGCTCGCCGGTGCGGCCGTCATACAGGAAGGCCTGCGTGCGGGTAGGCGTGAGCCCCTTCTTCGCGGCGATGTCGTCCGGGTAGGCCAGCTTCAGCATCGCGCGGATCTCGCTTTCCTTCGCGCCGTCGAAGACGGGGGTCGCGAAGGTGGCGCCGTGCTGCAGGTTCTGGGCCATGCCGAGGATCTCGTCGTCGCTCAGTTGCGCCAGCTCCTCGGACTTGCCGCCGTTCTGGTTGAACAGCTGGTCCATGAAGTCGCGCAGCTCGGCCACGCGGGCCTCGCGCTGCAGCATGTCGCCGATGCGTTGACCGATGCCCTTGCCGGCCCAGCCCAGATGGACTTCCAGCACCTGGCCCACGTTCATCCGCGACGGGACGCCCAGCGGGTTCAGCACGATGTCGGCAGGCGTGCCGTCGGCCATGTAGGGCATGTCCTCGATCGGGGTGATCTTGGACACGACGCCCTTGTTGCCGTGACGGCCGGCCATCTTGTCGCCAGGCTGCAGGCGGCGCTTGACGGCCAGGTAGACCTTGACCATCTTCAGCACGCCGGCCGGCAGCTCGTCGCCTTGCGTCAGCTTCTTGCGCTTCTCGTCATAGGCGAGGTCGAAGCTGTGACGGGTCTGCTCCAGCGAGTTCTTGATCGACTCCAGCTGGTTGGCGATGTCGTCCTCGGCGGGACGGACGTCGAACCAGTGGAACTTCTCGACCTCGGCCAGGTAGTCCTTCGAGATGACGGTGCCCTTGGTGATCTTCTTCGGACCGCCATTGGCGATCTTGTTCACCAGCAGCTTCTCGACACGGTCGAACGCGTCGGCTTCCACGATGCGCAGCTGGTCGTTCAGGTCCAGGCGGAAGCGCTTCAGCTCGTCGTCGATGATCTGCTGGGCGCGCTTGTCGCGCTGGATGCCTTCGCGGGTGAACACCTGCACGTCGATGACCGTGCCGTTGGTGCCCTGGTCCACGCGCAGCGACGTGTCCTTCACGTCCGAAGCCTTCTCGCCGAAGATCGCGCGCAGCAGCTTCTCTTCCGGCGTCAGCGTGGTCTCGCCCTTGGGCGTGACCTTGCCGACCAGCACGTCGCCCGGGTTGACCTCGGCACCGATGTACACGATGCCGGATTCGTCCAGACGAGCCAGTTGCTGTTCGCTCAGGTTCGGGATGTCGCGGGTGATTTCCTCGCTGCCCAGCTTCGTGTCACGGGCCATGACCACCAGTTCCTCGATGTGGATCGAGGTGTAGCGGTCTTCGGCCACCACGCGTTCGGAGATCAGGATCGAGTCTTCGAAGTTGTAGCCGTTCCACGGCATGAACGCGACCAGCATGTTCTGGCCCAGCGCCAGCTCACCCAGGTCGGTCGATGCGCCGTCGGCAATGATGTCTTCCGCGCCGACCTTGTCGCCACGCTTGACGATCGGACGCTGGTGGATGTTGGTGTTCTGGTTGCTACGCTGATACTTGATCAGGTTGTAGATGTCGACACCAACTTCACCGGCCACGGTCTCGTCGTCGTTCACGCGGATCACGATGCGGTTCGTGTCGACGTAATCGACCACACCGCCGCGGCGCGCCGCGACCACCGTGCCCGAGTCCTTCGCGGCCACGCGCTCGACGCCCGTGCCCACGAACGCCTTTTCAGGACGCAGGGTCGGAACGGCCTGACGCTGCATGTTGGCGCCCATCAGCGCGCGGTTCGCGTCGTCGTGCTCCAAGAAAGGCACCAGCGAGGCCGCGACCGACACGATCTGCGTCGGCGCCACGTCCATGTACTGGATGCGTTCCGGCGAGGTCAGCACCGATTCGCCGTTCTCACGCGCGGAGACCAGCTCGTCGACCAGTTGACCGCCTTCGTTCAGCGACGCGTTCGCCTGGGCGATCACGTACTTGCCTTCTTCGATGGCCGACAGGTAGTCGATCTGGTTGGTGACCTTCGAGTCCACCACGCGGCGGTACGGGGTCTCCAGGAAGCCGTACTCGTTCAGGCGCGCATACAGCGCCAGCGAGTTGATCAGGCCGATGTTCGGGCCTTCCGGCGTTTCGATCGGGCAGACGCGGCCATAGTGGGTCGGGTGCACGTCGCGGACTTCGAAGCCGGCGCGCTCGCGGGTCAGACCGCCCGGGCCCAGGGCCGAGACGCGACGCTTGTGCGTGATCTCGGACAGCGGGTTGGTCTGGTCCATGAACTGCGACAGCTGCGACGCACCGAAGAACTCCTTCAGCGCCGCGGAGATCGGCTTGGAGTTGATCAGGTCGTGCGGCATCAGGGCTTCGGTCTCGGCCTGGCCCAGACGTTCCTTGACGGCCTTCTCGATACGGGCCAGACCCGAGCGGTACTGGTTTTCGGCCAGTTCGCCGACGCAGCGGACGCGACGGTTGCCCAGGTGGTCGATGTCATCGACCTCGCCGCGGCCATTGCGCAGCTCGACCAGGATCTTGACGACGTCGAGGATGTCCTCGTTCGACAGCGTCATCGCACCGGTCGGGATGTCGCGGCCCACGCGGGCGTTGAACTTCATCCGGCCGACGCGCGACAGGTCGTACGTGTCCTCGCTGTAGAACAGGCGGTTGAACAGCGCCTCGACCGCGTCTTCGGTCGGCGGCTCGCCGGGGCGCATCATGCGATAGATCGCGACGCGGGCGGCCAGCTGATCGGCGGTCTCGTCCGAGGCCAGCGTCTGGCTGATGTACGCGCCTTCGTCCAGCTCGTTCGTGAACAGCGCCTGGATGTCCTTGATGCCGGCGCCGCGCAGCTTCTTCAGCAGCGAGTCGGTCAGCTCATCGTTGGCCTTGGCGATGATCTCGCCCGTGTCCGGGTCGACCATGTTCTTGGCCAGCACGCGGCCGAGCAGGAAGTCTTCCGGCACGGTCACATGCTGCGTGCCGGACTGCTCCAGCTGACGCACGTGACGGGCGGTGATGCGCTTGTCCTTCTCGACCAGCACGTTGCCGCTCTTGTCGGTGATGTCGAAGCGCGCAACTTCCCCTTTCAGGCGTTCGGCCACGAACTCCATCTGGGCGCCCGAGTCCATCAGGCGGAAATTGTCGAAGACGAAGAAGTGCGCCAGGATCTGCTCGGGATTCAGGCCGATGGCCTTGAGCAGGATCGTGACCGGCATCTTGCGGCGACGGTCGACGCGGAAGTACAGGATGTCCTTCGGGTCGAACTCGAAGTCCAGCCACGAGCCGCGATACGGAATGATGCGGGCCGAGAACAGCAGCTTGCCGGACGAGTGGGTCTTGCCCTTGTCGTGTTCGAAGAACACGCCGGGCGAGCGGTGCAGCTGCGAGACGATGACGCGCTCGGTGCCGTTGATGATGAACGAGCCGTAGTCGGTCATGAGCGGCACTTCGCCCATGTAGACCTCTTGCTCCTTGATCTCCTTGACCGTCTTCGGCTGCGGGCTTTCCCGGTCGTAGATGATCATCTGCAGCTTCGCGCGGACGGCCGCGGCGAAGGTCAGACCGCGCTGCTGGCATTCGCGAACGTCGAACGGCGGCTTGGCGATGTTGAATTCGAGGAACTTCATTTCCACGAACCCGTTGTGCGACGTGATCGGGAACGTGGAGAGGAACGCCGCTTGCAGGCCTTCCGGTTTGCGCTTCAGGGGCGCGACATCCTTTTGCAGGAAGTCGACATACGACTCCTTCTGCATGGTCAGCAGGTACGGAACGTTGAGCACGCTCACGCGCTTGCCGAAGCTCTTGCGGATTCGCTTGCGCTCGGTGTAGCTGTAGGGGGTTGCTTGCGCCATAAAGACTCCGTGTCGAGCGCGCCCCTGGCCTGGAGGCGCGCTGCGTCGGCGACTGGCTGTTCGGGCGTTGCACCACGAAGCTTGGTGGTTGGCCACTACCAACCGCTGGCGGACAACCCCGATCACCGAGCGGCACGGAGGGCGTTGCACCCCACGCGTGACGCACGGCTTGACCGCGGTCCGACCAAACCGTTCTCTGCAGTCGGATCAGAGAACACTCGAAAGAACCGTGCATGATACAGCACGATGCTTTCGATTGCACTTTGTCAACCGAAACCGCCCCAGGACAAACCCTGAAACGAGGAAAGGGGAGGCCCCATGGGGCCACCCCTCTCGCGGTGCGGAACCCGGTGAACAGGTCACCGGATCCCCACAAGGTCTTACTTGAGTTCGACCTTGGCGCCGGCTTCTTCCAGCTTCTTCTTGGCGGCTTCGGCGTCGGCCTTGGCGATGCCTTCCTTGACGGGCTTCGGAGCGCCGTCGACCAGGTCCTTGGCTTCCTTCAGGCCCAGGCCGGTGATTTCGCGAACGGCCTTGATGACCGAGACCTTCTGAGCGCCGGCGTCGGTCAGGACGACGGTGAACTCGGTCTTTTCTTCAGCGGCGGCAGCGCCACCGGCGGCAGCGCCACCAGCAGCCGGAGCGGCCATCGAAGCGGCGGACACGCCGAACTTCTCTTCAATCGCCTTGACCAGGTCGTTCAGTTCCAGAACGGTCATGCTGTCCAGGGCAGCCAGGAAAGCGTCTTTGTCGAATGCCATGATAGGTTCCTAAATACAGAGAGATTTGAATGCGCGAATGCAGCGTCGATCAGGCCGCGGCGCCAGCTTCTTCGGCAACGGCTTCGGCGCCGCCACCCTTCTGCTGAGCCAGGGCAGCCAGCACGGCCGCGGTGCGTTGCACCGGCGACTTGAGCAGGCCGGCGATCTGCGACAGCAGGACTTCCTTGCTCGGGACAGCCGCCAGCGCCTTCACGCCATTGACGTCCAGAGCCTTGCCGCCGTAGGCACCACCCTTGATGACGAGCTTGTCGTTGGTCTTGGCAAAGTCAGCGATGACTTTGGCAGCCGCGACAGCGTCTTCGGAAAAGCCGTAGATCAGCGGGCCGACCATGGCGTCCGTTGCAGCCTCGAACGAGGTGCCGGCGACAGCACGACGTGCCAGGGTGTTCTTCAGGACATGAAGGTACACGCCTTGGGCACGCGCGGTGACGCGCAGCTTGTTCAGGGCTTCAACGGTGAGGCCACGATACTCAGCCAACGCCAGCGTCTGGGACTTGGCGGCTTGCGCTGCCACGTCGGACACGACGGCTGCTTTCTCGTTGCGATTGAGACTCAAGGTCTACTCCTCACATTTCGCCCTCGATGCGATGGTTGAGCATCGCGTCTCGGGCACCGGAATCAGCGACCTCCTGTCAGGAACCCACCGCGACGAATCGCGATTCGAATCCTTTCAGCGGGACCGCCATCTGCGCTGGCCGGAAGCGGAAGCCTCCGATTAAGCAATTTCCCCAGAACTGCGGGATCTCTCGCCAGCGGTCTTGGATGACCTGACCGGATGATTCCGGCCAGCCCACCAATTCATCGGCATCGCGCCAGACTCGCGCGACGCCTCAATTGAATGCAGCTTAGGCGGCGGCCGCGGCGTTGATCGTGCCGACGTCCACGCGGGCGCCAACGCCCATCGTCGACGAGACAGCGATCTTGCGGAGGTAGATGCCTTTGCTCGAGGCCGGCTTGGCCTTGTTCAGGGCTTCGACCAGCGCGCGCAGGTTGCCTTCCAGCTTGTCGGTGTCGAACGAGCGACGGCCGATCGTGCCGTGGATGATGCCGGCCTTGTCGACGCGGAACTGCACCTGACCGGCCTTGGCGTTCTTGACGGCGCCAGCGACGTCGGGCGTCACGGTGCCGACCTTGGGGTTCGGCATCAGGCCGCGCGGGCCCAGGATCTGACCCAGGGTACCGACGATACGCATGGTGTCCGGCGAGGCGATGACGACGTCGAAGGGCATGTCGCCCGCCTTGACGCGTTCGGCCAGGTCTTCCATGCCGACGACGTCAGCGCCGGCGGCCTTGGCTTCTTCAGCCTTGGCGCCTTGGGCGAAAACGGCGACGCGCGTGGTCTTGCCGATGCCGTTGGGCATCACGACGGCGCCACGGACCACCTGGTCCGACTTCTTGGCGTCGACGCCCAGCTGGATCGACACGTCGATGGCTTCATCGAACTTGGCGGTGGCGCATTCCTTGACCAGGTTGAGCGCGTCGGACAACGCGTACAGCTTGGTCGATTCCACCTTGCCCTGCAGGGCTTGTTGACGCTTGGTCAGCTTGGCCATGTCAGACACCTTCCACGATGATGCCCATCGAGCGGGCGGAGCCGGCGATGGTACGGACAGCGGCATCCATGTCGGCGGCCGTCAGGTCCTTCTGCTTGGTCTTGGCGATCTCTTCCAGCTGGGCGCGGGTCAGCTTGCCGACCTTGTCCAGATGGGGGCGCTGCGAGCCCTTGTCGATCTTGGCTGCCTTCTTGATCAGCACGGTCGCCGGGGGCGACTTGATGATGAAGGTGAAGCTCTTGTCCGCGAAGGCGGTGATCACGACGGGCAGCTTGAGGCCCGGCTCATAGCTCTGCGTCTGGGCGTTGAACGCCTTGCAGAATTCCATGATGTTCAGACCACGCTGACCCAGCGCGGGACCGACCGGCGGCGACGGGTTCGCCTTGCCAGCCGGGATTTGCAGCTTGATGTAGCCGACAATCTTCTTGGCCATGTTTTCTCCTGATGGCAACGCGACGGCCACGCCGCATCGCCTGAGTGCTAACGCAAGGGGCTGGTCAGAGACTTACCCTTGCTCCTCTTGTCCGCCTCTCGTTGCGGACTGGTCACGGAAGGGTGTGCCGGCTTGCGCCGTCGAGCACCTTCAAGCTCATATTCCTGAAACCACCGATGGCGGCCAAGGCCGCCATGTCGCTTCTTGCGCGATCAGACCTTCTCGACCTGGGCGAAGTCCAGTTCGACGGGCGTCGCACGGCCGAAGATCGTGACCGAGACGCGCAGCTTCGACTTGTCGTAGTTGACTTCCTCGATGCTGCCGTTGAAGTCGGTGAACGGGCCTTCCTTGACGCGGACGACCTCGCCGACGATCCACTCGACCTTGGGGCGCGGCTTGTCCACGCCCTCTTGCATCTGGTTGACGATCTTCATGACCTCGGCTTCCGAGATCGGCGCCGGACGGTTCTTTGCGCCACCGACGAAGCCAGTGACCTTGGACGTGTGCTTGACCAGGTGCCAGCTGTCGTCATCCATGAACATCTCGACCAGGACGTAGCCCGGGAAGAAGCGGCGCTCGGTCACGGCCTTCTTGCCGTTCTTCAGCTCGACGACTTCTTCGGTCGGCACCAGGATGCGGCCGAACTTGTCCTGCATGCCGGCGCGATCGATGCGTTCGCGCAGGTTGCGTTCGACCGCCTTCTCCATGCCGGAATAGGCGTGGACGACGTACCAGCGCTTGGCCGGGCCAGCGGGCGCGGTCGACTCGGTCGCAACGACGTTTTGATCTTCGCTCATCTTGGTCCCTATCCGTTCTCGCTCAGCGCTTCCAACCCAGGATCAGGTCGTAGAACACCCACTCCAGCGTCTTGTCGGTGAGCCACAGGAACAGCGCCATCACCACGACGAACACGAACACATACAGGGTCATCTGGCCGGCTTCCTTGCGGGTCGGCCAGACCACCTTGCCCACTTCCTTGATCGAATCCTGACCGTAGGCGATCAGCGACTTGCCGGACTCCGACGTGAAGAACGCGGCCACGGCGGCAGCCAGCAGCGCCAGCAGGGCGCCCCACTGCACCCACGGGCCTTGCTTGCTCAGCACATAGAACGCCACGATCGCCGCGACCAGCAGCACCACGGCGCCGGCCAGCTTGACCTTGTCGGCGCCCGTCGTGACGGTTTCGACTTGAGGATTGGACATTGAACTCACTTCCGTGCCACGACGCTGTGTCGCGGCATTCACCCACCCAAACATTTGAGCGGATCCACCAGCACCAAAGCCCGCCGAGATGACTCCCGCGGGCTTGGCTTGACCACCAGGACCAACGTTCGCTTATCGCTGATCGTTGGCAGGGGCAGAGGGTCTCGAACCCCCAACCTTCGGTTTTGGAGACCGACGCTCTGCCAATTGAGCTATGCCCCTGTGGCCTCTGACTTGAATTACTCGATGATCGTTGCCACGACGCCCGAGCCGACGGTACGACCGCCTTCACGGATGGCGAAGCGCAGACCTTGCTCCATGGCGATCGGAGCGATCAGCTTCACGGTGATGCTGACGTTGTCGCCAGGCATGACCATTTCCTTGTCCTTCGGCAGCTCCACGGCACCGGTCACGTCCGTCGTGCGGAAGTAGAACTGGGGGCGGTAGTTGTTGAAGAACGGGGTGTGACGGCCGCCCTCTTCCTTGCTCAGAACATAGATCTCAGCGGTGAAGTGGGTGTGCGGCTTGATCGAGCCGGGCTTGGCCAGCACCTGGCCGCGCTCGACGTCTTCACGCTTGGTGCCGCGCAGCAGGATACCGACGTTGTCGCCGGCTTGACCCTGGTCCAGCAGCTTGCGGAACATTTCCACGCCGGTCACGGTCGTCTTCTGGACTTCGCGGATACCGACGATCTCGATTTCCTCGCCGACCTTGATGATGCCGCGCTCGACACGACCCGTCACCACGGTGCCGCGGCCCGAGATCGAGAACACGTCTTCCACCGGCAGCAGGAACGCGCCGTCAACGGCACGGTCCGGTTGGGGGATGTAGGTGTCCAGCGCATCAGCCAGGCGCATGATGGCCTGTTCGCCCAGGTCGCCCGTGTCGCCTTCCAGCGCCAGCTTGGCCGAGCCCTTGATGATCGGCGTGTCGTCGCCCGGGAAGTCGTACTTGCTCAGCAGCTCGCGGACTTCCATTTCCACCAGCTCCAGCAGCTCGGCGTCGTCCACCATGTCGCACTTGTTCAGGAAGACGATGATGAACTTCACACCGACCTGACGTGCCAGCAGGATGTGCTCGCGGGTCTGGGGCATCGGGCCGTCAGCGGCCGAGCACACCAGGATCGCGCCGTCCATCTGTGCCGCGCCCGTGATCATGTTCTTCACATAGTCAGCGTGCCCCGGGCAGTCAACGTGCGCGTAGTGGCGGTTGGCCGTCTCGTACTCGACGTGCGCCGTGTTGATCGTGATGCCACGCGCCTTTTCTTCCGGCGCCGCGTCGATCTGGTCGTACGCCTTGGCTTCGCCGCCGAACTTCTTCGACAGCACGGTCGCGATCGCGGCCGTCAGCGTGGTCTTGCCATGGTCAACGTGGCCAATCGTGCCCACGTTCACGTGCGGCTTGGTACGTTCAAACTTGCCTTTTGCCATCATGCGCTCCTGGCGATCAGATCAATCAAGAAACGGATAGAAGAGAGGTGGTGCCCATGGCGCGGATCGAACGCGCGACCTCTCCCTTACCAAGGGAGTGCTCTACCACTGAGCCACATGGGCATCGACACAGGATTGATGACCTTATCAGCAAACCTGTGTCGATCTCTCGACACGACACCTTCAACTTCCGATGGAGCGGGAAACGGGAATCGAACCCGTGTCATTAGCTTGGAAGGCTAAGGTTCTACCATTGAACTACTCCCGCCCGGGAGTTTTCCAATCCCAACCGCTCGAACCGCGAAACGGGTGGCGATCACCCGTCTCGTTGCTCTTGCATTGGTCTGCCTTGGTGGAGGAGGCTGGATTCGAACCAGCGTACGCGTTAGCGGGCAGATTTACAGTCTGCTGCCTTTAACCACTCGGCCACCCCTCCGAGGCAAGCCCACGACTATAGCACCGTTATTTTTTGGCGCAAACAAAAATTCCACCGGGAACTGCGTGCGTGCGATTGACGCTCTCCGGCAAGAGAGACTCTGCCCGACTTCCAGCCCGCCACGCAGCCGCCCTGAATGTGCCCCAGCACACACTCCGGCACGCGGTGACGCGGACCACTCCTAATACCAATTTGCGACCAAGTGGTCTCATAAAGCCACCCCGCCGCAGCGCGGCGCAGACCCTGACCTTGGACACCCGGACACCGCTGTCCATGCGGGTCGCGGCGATGCCACAGCAGGGAAAACACCGGCCTGAAACTGGTAGCAAAGTGGCTTTACCGCTCGTTATAGTGGCATGGCATTGGTTGCATTGAGGTGTATCGGGGGCGCCAGCTGCATGCCACTCCGCCGAAGGGTGTCGTGATTTCAGGTGCCAAGTCTTCATCACGGCCACAACTCCCTGGCCACTCGAGGAGCAGTTCATCATGAAGGTCAACAAGACCCCAATCGCGGCGGCGGTGACGCTGGCGCTGCTGAGCGCGGCGTTCGCCGTGCAGGCGCAGGAACAGAAGAAAGAAGAAAACACGCAGCTGGACCAGGTGGTGGTCACCGGCATCCGCGCATCGCTGCAGACGGCTGCCAACATCAAGAAGAACGCCAACGCGGTGGTGGATGCCGTGTCGGCCGAAGACGTGGGCAAGCTGCCTGATTCCGACGTCGGCCAGGCCCTCGGCCGCATCCCCGGCATCTCGGTCGGACGTGATTTCGGCGTCGGCGCCTCGGTGTCGATCCGCGGCACCGACCCACAGATGACGCTGACCACCCTGAACGGCCACAGCGTCGCGTCGACCGGCTGGTACGACCAGAAGGCGATCGACCGCTCATTCAACTACTCGCTGCTGCCGCCGGAGCTGATCGGCGGCATGGAGGTCTACAAGTCCTCCCAGGCCGACCTGACCGAAGGCGGCATCGGCGGCACCGTGATCGTCAAGACCCGCAAGCCCCTGGACCTGGACCCGAACGCGGTGTTCGTCAGCGTCAAGGGCGGCAAGGGCACGGTCAGCAAGGACTGGACCAAGGAAGTGTCCGGCCTGTACAGCTGGCGCGACAGCGGCAAGATGTTCGGCGTGCTGGTGTCGGGCGCACTGGAGCGCGGCGACTACATGCGCCGTGGCATCGAGGCCGACGGTCGCTGGTCCGGCGACGTGACGCCGGGCACCTTCGTGCAGGAACGCGAGCGCAAGGCGTTCAACGTCAGCCTGCAGGCGCGTCCGACCAAGAGCATCGACCTGGGCCTGAACTACACCCGCCTGGAGTACGACGCCGACGCGTCCAACACCACCCACTACCTGTACACGCTGCAGGATCCGGGCAAGGGTTACGCCAACACCAACGCCTGTGTGCAGCCGAGCCCGGATCCGGCGCTGCTGTGCCAGAAGACCAGCATTTCCCAGGCGGACGCGACCAGCACCTTCCTGCAGACCTGGGCGCGCGCCGCCAAGATGACCTCGGACACCGTGGTCGCGGAAGGCTCGTTCAAGGGCAGCAACTTCAAGGTTGAAGGCTCGGCCGGCACGACCAAGGCCGACGGCGGCACCTCGCTGACGACGAACTACAGCTACCTGGGCTGGGGCAACGCGCCGGGCCTGCCGAAGTGGTGGGGCACGACGGACGCGACCGGCAAGAAGATCTCGATCTCCCCCGGCCAGGACATGACCGTGCCGCTGAGCGCGCTGGGCGCGACCTCCACGCCGGAGTCCTGGGCGACCGCGCGCGGTCCCAACAAGGACAAGGAAGACTTCGCCCAGGCCGACGTGACCATCGATCTGGACTACAGCTTCCTGACCGCGTTCAAGGCCGGCGTCCGCGCCACCAAGCACACCTTCACGAAGGACGAATACCGTCCGACGATGGTGACCACGCCGGTCAGCGCCAGCACCGACTCCCTGTTCAGCGGCACCATTCCGATGGGCACGCCGGGCTGGAGCGTGCCCAAGCCCAACCTGGGCGCGATGTTCGCGCTGGCCAACGCGAACGTGGCGAGCTGGACCCAGTCGCGCGGCGGCTACGGCGAGATCGAGGAGAAGAACACCGCCCTGTACGGCATGTTCAACTTCGAGAAAGACGCGCTGCACGGCAACTTCGGCCTGCGCTACATCCGCACGAAGGCGAGCAACGACGCCTACGTGTTCGACGGCACGCCGCTGGCGGCCGGCGACGTCGCGCAGAACATCGGCTGGAGCACCACCAAGGCGCAGCAGAGCTCGTCCTACCACGACTGGCTGCCCAGCCTGAACGTGGTGTACGACCTGAACCGCAACACGCTGCTGCGCTTCGCCGCGTCGAAGGCGATCACGCGTCCGAACTACGACAACATGTTCGCCGGCGCCACGTTGGGCTGGAACGACCAGGTCCAGAACAACGAGACGGTCAACTACGGCACCCCGGCGCTGAAGCCGCAGTCGTCCAAGCAGGTCGACCTGGGCATCGAGTACTACTACGGCCGCGGCAACCTGATGTCGCTGGCGGTCTTCCACAAGAAGATCGACAACTTCATCACCACGACGACGCAGATCAACCAGCAGATCGGTCTGGTGAGCCCGGACACCGGCCTCGACAACTGGACGATCAACCGCTACATCAACGCGGGCGGCGGCAAGATCAACGGCATCGAAGCGCAGCTGAACCATTCGTTCGACAACGGCTTCGGCGTGATCGCGAACTACACGTTCACCGACGCGAAGGCGCCCAAGACGAGCTACCAGGACGAGCTGAACATGTTCACGCTGTCCTCGCGCCACAACTGGAACCTGGTGGGCTTCTACGAAACCGATGTCTACAGCGCGCGTCTGGCTTACAACTGGCGCTCGAAGTACATGGTTCGCGAGACCGGCTACTACGGCAACCGCATGCATGACGACTACGGCACGCTGGACCTGAGCCTGGGTTGGAACGTCACGAAGAACCTGCGCCTGAGCTTCGAGGCGATCAACCTGACCAAGGAAGACGACGTGCAGTACGGCGCCGCGGGTTCGAGCACCACGCTGCGCCAGTCGCTCAAGGGCGGTTACCCGGCCTGGTCCTTCATGGGCGAGACGACCTACCGCATCGGCCTGAACGCCAAGTTCTGATTCAGGAACATCTCCGAGGGTCTCCCGGCCCTCTTCAAGCCCGGCTCGTGCCGGGCTTTTTTGTTTCCGGATCAGAAGTCGACGAAGGTATTGACCGTGAGCCGCCCGTGGCGCGGGTCGTCACTGATGCTGAGCGTGGGGTTCACGCAGGCGGTGTGGATGAGCCCGCCCGAGTAGACGACCAGCCGGTTGAACTTCGCCGGCAGCCTGCCGAGGAATTCGAAGTGCTCATCGCCGGCGTCGAAGTAGCGCGGCGGCGGTGCCAGGCGCCCGATCTGCTCGCGCACTGATGCGCCGTAGCGTTCGGTGTCGTCGGCGGTGATCTGCTGAAGCCCGGTGGCCTTGTGCCGATAGAACCCCGTGCCGCCGTGGCGGCCGTCGCAGAGGTACAACAGGGCCGCCATGTAATTCGGCGCACTGGAGTCGAAATGCGGCACCCGCTGCAGCGGGCCCAGCCGCTCCGGCGGCAAGGTGGTAAGCGAGAACATGCACGGCGTCTTGCGCAGCGGCAGACTGTCGTCGATACCAAAGTTGATCCTGATGAGCGGATCCAGCAGGGACACCAGTTCCTGCGAATAGGCCTCGGGCGCGTTCGCGCGCATGCCGGGATAGCCTTTGCCCTCCGTCGCGCCGGGGCAGAGCTCGAACGCGCTGTCGCAGGCGGCCTGCACGAGCGCCTGCGGATCCTCGAGAAAGTCGTCGATCAGGAGGACCTGATGGCCGCCGACGGTGAGCGACTGCACGTCGGGCGGCATGCGGATGGAAAAGCTCATCGCCCGATTCTCCGTCCACGCGCCGGACGGCGCGTCGGGGTTCACACCTTGATGTAGAGGCGACGCGCGTCGAGCACGCGCACGATCGCCCACCAGACGGCGACGAACACCAGCGCGAAAGCGAGCGAGCGCCCGTACGGTCCGATGAGCGGCTCCAGCCAGCCGAAGCCATGCGCATAGAGCGGGCCCATCCCACCGAAGCTCTCGAGGAACACAGTGCTCATCCACGCGCCGGCGTAGGCGGCGATCGCGTTGACGCCGAAACTGCGGAACAGCGGCGGCCAGCCGAGGCGGTCGATCAAGGCGTGCGCACCGAGCAGTGCCAGCGCGGCGAGCCCGCCGGTGAACAGCACGAAGGATGGCGTCCAAAGGTTCTTGTTGATGGGCATCATGCCGATGGCATCGAGCGCGAACCCGGCCGCAGCGGCCGTCAGGCCGATGGCCGCGAGCCGTTTCAGCGCCCCGGCGCGCAGGGCTTCGCCGCAGCGCCAGCCGAGCAGTGTCGTCGCCAGCGCGCCGAGCGTCGACACGATGCCTTCGGGGTCGTGGCCGGCGCCGGTGGTCGCGTTCCATTCATAGCCATGGGAACCGAGCAGCCAGGCATCGATGCGGCTGGCGATGTTGCCGGCCTTGTCGAGCGGACCGCCCCACAGCAGCAGCGCGCCGTACCCGGCGAGCAGCGCCGCCAGCCACATGCGCTGGCCGGTCGCCCGCCACTGGATCGCGATCAATCCGGCGAAGGCGAAGCACAGCCCGATGCGCTGCAGCACGCCGGGAATGCGCAAGGCCGGCTTGCCCATCAGCCACCAGGCCAGCGCATGCAGCACCAGCCCGAGCGCCAGGATGCGCAACCCGCGCTTGATCACCGTGCCGCGCAGCGCATCGCCGCCGCCGGCCTCGATCCGCGCGCCCATCGCGAGGGACAGCGACACGCCCACGATGAACAGGAAGAACGGAAACACGAGGTCCGTCGGCGTCCAGCCGTTCCAGGCGGCGTGCTCCAGCGGCGCATAGACGTAGCCCCAGTCGCCGGGGTTGTTGACCAGCAGCATCGCGGCCACGGCCAGACCGCGCAGCGCGTCGACGGACGCGATGCGTTTCGAAGGAGCGTTCATGGGAAGGAAATCGGAAGGATCAGAAGTCGCAGCGGCTCTCGAGCGCCGGCTCGGCGGCCGGCACCTGGTCGAGGCGCGTCACGCCGCCGGCGCGCCAGCGCTTCACCTGCGCCTCCACCGCGCCCGGGCTCAACACCGTGTCCTTCGCATGGAAGACCCAGTCGACGTCCTCCTCGTACACGCGCGGCGGACCGCCGGCGAGTCCCTGCGGCAGCGGCCCTCCCGGGGAGAACCACAGGTTGAAGTTGATCGACAGCGGCACCACCGGATAGTTTCGGCCGCCGTGCTGGTCAACCTTGCGACCGTCGATAAACCAGTGCGTGCGGCCGTCCGCGACTTGCATCACCAGCGTGTGCCAGTCCTTGCCCGGTACGCCCAACGCGCCGAATTCCTCATGCTGCTGGTTGAACGCCAGCCAGGGATCCAGCCGCACCGTCTGCCAGGTGATGCCGTAGATCCGCGTCTTCTCGCTGCCCCAGCCGCCGTTGGGCAGGTATTCCCAGTCGAGCTCGCTGAACTCGGGATCGAAGTCGTGCTTCAGCGGGCTCACGGCGTAGAAGGTCTGGATCACCGGATCCCCGTCAGCACCACTCACCGGCTGGTCGCTGAAGCGCACGCGCGCGGCATAGGTGCCGGCCAGGTACTTGCGCTGGTGGCAGACCTGCACCTGCGTCGTGCCGGCGCCGGTGCCGTCGGTCGTGCCGCGCAGACGCAACTTGCCGTCGACGAGGCTCAAGGCCTCCGGCGCCCATCGCGCGCCGGGCAGACCCGGATGGCCAGCCGCGCTGCGCGCCGTCCAGCCTTGCTGGAACATCGCCGTCGTATCGGCGTAGCTGAAGTCGTCGAAGAAGAACTGCGGCGTGGCGGCCTGCGCCGAACACGCGAGCGCGACAAGCGCGCCGAGCAGGAGCCGCTTCATGTCGCGCTCTCCACCGGTGCCGGCACGGCTTGAACCGGCTTGTCGGCCTTGCCGGGCATGCGCACGAAGAGCAGGAGGACCAGCGCCGGGACGCCGCAGCCGATCGTCCACAGGAAGAAATGCTCGTAACCCATCGAGATCTGGATGTCGCCGCTGATCGTCTTCGAGAGGATGAAGCCCAGCTGCATCACACCGGAGCCCAGCGCGTAATGCGCCGTCTGATACTTGCCCGGGGCCACGACCTGCATGATGAACAGGATCATGCCGACGAAGCCGAAGCCGTATCCCAGCATCTCGACCGCCACGGCAAAGCCGACATGCCATAGGTCCGCCGGCATCGTGACAGCCAGGTAGTAGAAGGTCGCGTTGGGCACCGCCATCGCGACGATCAGGAACGGCATCGCGCGACGCAGACTCAGCCAGCTCGTGAAGTAGCCGCCGACGATGCTGCCGACCAGGAACGCCGCTGTGCCCACGGTGCCGTAGATCCCGCCGACCTGCTCCGTCGTCAGGCCAAGGCCGCCCTTCTCGCGAGGCTCGATCAGGAACAGCGGCCCGATCGTCTGCACCTGACCTTCGGCGAAGCGGAACATCACGATGAACAGGATCATCAGCCAGATGCCGGGCTTCTTGAGGAAATCGGCGATCACCTCGCGCAGGGTCTGCCAGACGCCTTCGACGGTGAGATCGCCGTGATCGGTGTTGAGCGCGCCCGGCAAGGCATAGGCGTTGTAGCTCGCCAGCACGAAGAGCAGCACCGCCAGCATCGCGAAGATCACCGACCAGGCATTCATCACGCCGATGCCGCGCTCCAGATGCCCCGCCAGCACGAGCAGTCCGCCGAGGGTCAGGAACTTCGACGCATTGAAGAACGCGCCCTGCCAGCCGGCGTAGGCCGCCTGCTGCTTGTCGTCGAGCGAGGCCATGTAGAGACCGTCGCAGGCGATGTCGTGCGTCGCCGACGCATAGGCGAGCAGGAACAGCACCGCAATGCTGGCCGCAAACCACATCGGCAACTGCAGCGCCACCACCATCAGGCCCAGACCCACGGCGCCGGTGTACTGCCCGGCGACCACAATGAGCTTCTTGCTGCGCGCGAGCTCCAGGAACGGACTCCACAGCGGCTTGAACGCCCAGGCAAGGCCGAGCAGTCCGGTCCATCGCGCGATCTGGTCGTTGGCCACGCCCATGTTCTTGAACATCAGGCCGGCGATGAGCATGACGACGAAGAACTGCATGCCCTGCACGAAGTACAGGCTGGACACCCAGCGGATGGGGCTGCGGGTGTCCGCCGCGTCGGCGGCGGGAGGGGTCTTCAAGGAGCTCATGGGGAAGGACCTCGGTGCGATGCAGTGCTTGGCGGGGGCGGCGGAAGCCGGCTTCAGTCCAGCGTGACCGGCGACTGGCCGCCGGCCTCGCCGCGGCCTTGCAGCCAGGCGCCGAGCGCGCCCAGCGCGCCGTCGGCGTAACCCCAGCTGATCACCGTCGGTGCCGAGACATCCAGCGCCTGGAACGGATTCCAGAGCACCAGGTGCAGATCGGGCGTCCACGCGGCGGCGTTGGCGCCGTAGCGCGCCCGGTGCGTCGAGGCGACGATCGTGAAGCGATCATCCTTCGGCACCTGCGCCCAGTCGAGCGCCGCGATGTCGCCGAGGGAAACGAACTCGACGTCGCCGTAACCCTCGAACAGCGCGCGCACCTGCGCGCCGGTGGGTCCGGCTTCGGACACACCGTCGGTCGGCACTTCATCCTGCACCAGCACGCGGATCGGACGATCGACCGCCGGCGGCTTCGCGCCGCGCAGCGCGCTCAGGCCCGCGGCCCAGGCGCGACGCATCAGCACGTCGTCGGCCTCGCGCTGCTCGCCCTGGTAGTCGTCGAAACGGACGGGGAAATCGCGCGCCAGCTTGTCCAGCCGCGCTTCGGCCTGACGACCGCGCGCGACGCTCAGGCCGCCGCGCGACAGCGCGTCCTGCAGCGCATGGATCGCCTGCGCCTGCTCGTCCAGCGTGCCCTGCGCCAGGATCATGTCGGCCCCGGCGTTGATCGCCAGCACCGCCGCCTTCGCATAGCCGTAGCGCTCGGCGATGGCCTTCATCATCAGCGCGTCGGTGATGACGACGCCGTCAAAGCCGTACTCGTCGCGGAGGATGCCGCCGAGGATCGTCTTGGACAGCGTCGCCGGGTACTGCGGGTCGATCTTCGGATAGACGATGTGCGCCGTCATGATCGACGGCGCCACGTCGCGCAGCGCCTGGAAGGGCTTGAGTTCGAGCGCGTCCAGCTCGGCGCGAGACTTCTCGACCGTCGGCAGGTCCAGGTGCGAGTCGATGTGCGTGTCGCCGTGCCCCGGGAAGTGCTTGATGCAGCAGGCCACGCCCGCCGCCATCGAGCCCTTCATCCACGCGCCGGCCAGGCGCGTGACGGTGTCCGCGGTCTCGCCGAAGCTGCGCTCGGCGATGACCGGGTTGGCCGGGTTGTTGTTGATGTCGGTGACCGGCGCAAAGTTCCAGTTGATGCCGATGCCGCGCAGCCCGCGCGCCACGGCGGCGCCGACCTGCTCGGCCAGCCCTTCGTCGCCCGCCGCGCCCAGCGCCATCGCCGACGGCGGCTGCGGCAGGAAGGTCGCGCGCACCACCGAGCCGCCCTCCTGGTCGAGCCCGATCAGCGCGTCCTCGCCCATCGCCTCGCGCAGGTCGCGCGTCAGCTGCCGGACCTCGGCCTCGGTGCCCAGGTTCTTGCGGAACAGGCACACCGCGCGGATCCTGTTGTCGCGCAGGAAGGCCGCGGTTGTCGCGTCCAGCGTCTTGCCCTGGATGTCCACCATCACCAGCCGGCCCGGATGGAATGCTGTCTCGCTCATGTCGCTCTCTTTTGCCTGGCCCGCGGGTCGAAGCTGGGTAATTCTGGGAATGAAAGCCCGATCGCGCCGGGCCGCCGGTCAATGCTCGATCAATGCTCGATCAATGCGTCTTGGTGACCTTGGCCAGGTGCCGCGGCTGGTCGGGGTTCAGACCCCGCGCCTGGGCCAGCGCCTCGACCATGGGATAGAAGCTCTGCACCGCCGTGATCGGATCGAGGTCTTCATTGCCGGTGCAGGTCAACGGCAGCTCGGCGCCCGGCGTGCCTTCCGGCGCCGCCAGCAGCACACGCGCGCCGCGGCCGCGCATCTCCTCGGCCAACGCCAGCAGGCCTGCCTGCGCGGGACCGCGCGGTGCGAAGACCAGCAGCGGATAGCCCTCCTCCACCAGCGCCATCGGGCCGTGCTTCACTTCCGCGCCGGAGAAGGCCTCGGCCTGGATGCCGCAGGTTTCCTTGAACTTGAGCGCCGCTTCCAGCGCGATCGGCAGCGAGGTGCCGCGGCCGATGACGAACAGCTTGTCGGCGCCCTTGAGCACGTCGACCGCGACGTCCCAGCGCTGCTTCGCCGCCTGCTCCATCGCCTGAGGCAGGGTCTGCAGCGCGGCCGACAGGTCCTCGTCGCCCTGCCACGCAGCGACGACGCGAGCGCCCGCCACCAGCTGCGCGATGTAGCTCTTGGTCGCCGCGACGCTCTGCTCGACGCCCGCATGCAGGCGGAACACATGTTCAGCGGCCGCTTCCAACGGCGAGCCGTCGGCGTTCACGAAGGCCACGGTGCGGGCGCCGTTGTCGCGGAAGTACTTCGTGGGCGAGACCAGGTCCGGGCTCTGTCCCGACTGCGAGAACGCGAAGGACACCAGGCCCTGACTCTCGATCTTGCTCTGGTAGAGCGTGATCAGCGACATCGGCAGCGAGGTGACCAGCCGGCCCAGCCGCGCCATCACCAGGTAGGCGAGGTAGTGGGACGCATGGTCCGAACTGCCGCGCGCGATCGTCAGCAGCGAGGTCGGCGGCTGCTCGCGCAGCGCGTCGCCGAGGGCGGCATAGGCGTTCTGATCGGCGGCCAGTTGACGGGCCACCACCTGCGGCGCGCTCAGCGCCTCATCCAGCATTCGCGAGGTCAATTGCTTCTCCTTCAACGACCACGCACTGCAACTGCAAGCCACGGTCCATCACAACAAAGTCCGCCCAGGCGCCCGGCGCCAACCGGCCCCGATCGTCCAGACCCAGATAGTCGGCCGCGTTCGTCGAAACGCGCTTTGACGCGTCCTCGATCGGCAGGCCCAGTTTCAGCACCAGGTTGCGCAGCGCCTGGTCCATCGTCAGCGTCGATCCGGCCAGCGTGCCGTCGGGCAGGCGCACGCCGCCCAGGCACTTGGTGACGCGGTGGCGGCCGAGGCTGTACTCGCCGTCGGGCATGCCGGCGGCGGCCGTCGAATCGGTGACGCAGAAGAGATGCGGGATGCTGCGCAGCGCCACGCGGATCGCGCCGGGGTGCACGTGCAGCAGGTCCGGAATGATCTCGGCGTACTGCGCGTGCGCCAGCGCGGCACCGACCATGCCGGGCTCGCGGTGGTGCAGGCCCGTCATCGCGTTGAACAGATGGGTGAAGCCGCCGGCGCCGCGACCGAGCGCGGCCACGCCGTCCTCGTAGGTGCCCAGCGAATGGCCGATCTGCACCTGGAAGCCGGCGACGCGCAATTGCGTGACCAGGTCGAGATGGCCCGGCAGCTCGGGCGCCAGCGTGATCAGGCGGATCGGCGCGATCGCGTGCAGCTCGCGGATCTCGGCGATCGACGCGGCCTTGGCGAAGTCCGGCTGCGCGCCGAGCTTGCCGGGATTGATGTACGGGCCTTCGAGGTGCACGCCCAGCACGCGGGCGCCGCCCTCGGGGCGCACGACGCAGAGCTCGGCCAGCCCGCGCATCGCCTGCCGGATCTCGTCCAGCGGCGCGGTCATCGTCGTCGCGAGCAGCGACGTGGTGCCGTGCTTCGCATGCAGCCTGGCGAGCTGCGCGGCGGCATCGCCGCCTTCCATCGTGTCGCGGCCGGCGCCGCCGTGGACGTGGGTGTCGATGAATCCGGGCAGCAGGATCGGCAGGTCCTGCGCGCCGTGTCGGACCTCGTGTTCGGACGCGACGCAGCCGTCGATCCGGACGATGCGTCCTTTGTCATGTTCCAGCACACCGCGGATGAACCCGCTGGGTGTCAATATGAATCCGTCGATGTGCTGGGTCGTCATCCGTCTCGCCTCATCTCCGCGACGAAGTCGTAGTAGTCGCTGCGGCAGTAGGAATGGGTGAGCTCCACGGCCTGACCCTGGTCGAGGTAACCCACGCGGGTGATGAAGAGCACGGCCTGCCCGACCGGCACCTGCAGCAGGCCCGCGAGGCGCGAGTCGGCATTGATGGCGCGGATGTGCTGCAGCGCGCGCACCGGCGCGCCGCCGTGCTGGGCAAGGTGCTCGTAGAGCGAGGATTCGACCTTCTGCGGATCGGGCAGCACGGCCTCGGGCAGGATCGAGAGCTCATAGGCCATGACCACGGCGTCCGCCAGACGCAGGCGTTCCAGGCGCGCGACGCGCTGGCCCGTGGTGAGCCCGAGCGACAGTTGCTCGTCCGGCGCCGCCATGGCGAAGCCGCGCGTCAGCCAGCGGCTGCTCGGCTTGAAGCCGCGCTGATGGAGCTCTTCCGAGAAGCTCGTCAGGCGCGACAGCGGCTGTTCGAGCTTCGGGGCGATGTAGTTGCCGGAGCCGCGCTTGCGCACGATCAGGCCTTGTTCGACGAGGCGGTCGATCGCCTTGCGGGCGGTGACGCGCGAGAGGTCGAGCGATTCGGAGAGCACGCGTTCCGACGGCAGGGCCTCGTCGGCCTGATACTGGCCTTCACGGATCGCTTGCGCCAGCTTGTGGGCCAGCTGCATGTAAAGCGGCGAGGCGGCGGCGGGATCGGGCTTGAACTGGAAGGGCAGCTTGGTGCTCATCGGGCTTCTCGTCTTCAACGGGGGTCGGAGAGAGCGCCGCGGATCAGCCGCAGCGCGCCGTCGGCCGAGTCGCCCTGGGGCGACACGCAACGGGCCCGAATGTTGCCTGAGAAAAGCGCGGCGAGCCGCTGCGCCACGCTGCCCGCGAGCGACAGCGGCAGCTGCCGCGTCGGATCGAGCGCGAGCGCGAGCTGCTCCAGCTCCGCGACTGCCTGCGCGACGAGCGCCGCGGCTGCCGGATCGGATTCCGCCTGTTCGAACACCAGCGGGGCCAACTGCGCGTACGCATGCTGGCCGGCCTGGGCAACCCAGGCGTTGATCGCATCGCGATCCTGATCGTTCTGGCAGTTGGCGGCGGACCACACGGCACGAGCCAGCGCTCCGGCTTCGACGCGGCCGTCCATGGCCTTCTGCGCAAGGCGCATCGCGTGGATGCCGAGCCACGCGCCGCTGCCTTCATCGCCGCCGATCCAGCCCCAGCCGCTGACGCAGACCAGCGAGCCGTCGGCGCGCAGCGCCTCGCCCACCGTGCCGGTGCCGGCCGCGATCACGCCGCCGGGCCGTCCCGCATGGGCGCCGATGACGGACGTGGTGCCGTCGTTCACGAGTTCGATGTGCAGATAGCCCGGCTGCTGCGCGACGAAGGCCTGTGCTTGCGACGCGACGCCGGCGCCGGAGAGCCCGAGGCCGATGGCTGCCTCACCCAGCGGCAGACGCTCGATGTTCGCCTTGGCGGCCGCTTCCTGGACGGCCATCTGGATGTGACGCCAAGCCTGGGCGATGCCCTGCCCCAGCGCCGACGGCCCCGCCCAGCCCTGTCCGAGCAGCTGCCCGTGGACATCGCTCAGCCGGACTCGCGTGCCGGTGCCTCCGCCATCCACTCCCACCAGGAAGCGGACGCCCGCGAATCGCGGTTGCAGAGGAGCGGACCAGGCGTCCGCCAGGGGGTGGCTTGTCATGATTAATACCAGTTTAGTACCAAAAAACGCAGAGCGTCAATTGGTAGCGCACTGGACTTAACCCTGATGTCGAAGCCCCGCTCAGAGGGGTTGCGTGGTTATGACCACCAACGTACCAGTTATGGCTCTACGAGCAATCAATCCAAGGACCAGCCGAGCTCGACGCCCTGCCCCTTCAGCCAGTCGCTTGCGGCCGAGAAATGCCCGCAGCCGATGAAGGGCGCTGGACCGCGCGTGGCCGACAGCGGCGATGGATGGTTGGCCTGCAGCACAAGGTGCCGATGACCCGCCGCCTCGATCAACGGCGCCTTCGCCTGCGCATGCGCGCCCCACAGCAGGTAGACCTTCGGTGCCGGGTCTTGCGCGGTCGCCTTGATGAGCGCATCCGTCAGCGACTCCCAGCCCTTCTTCGCATGCGAGGCGGCGGCGCCGTCCTCGACGGTCAGGCTGGTGTTGAGCAGCAGCACGCCGCGCCTGGCCCACGCGCCGAGATGCCCCGACATCGCCGGCTGCTGACCCAGGTCGCGCTGCAGTTCCTTGAAGATGTTGCGCAGCGACGGCGGCAGCTTCTCCCCCATCGGCACGGAGAAGGACAGCCCCTCCGCCTGCCCCGGTCCGTGGTACGGGTCCTGGCCGACGATGACGACCTTGACGTTCGTGAGCGGCGTGAGGCGCAGCGCGCGCAGCGGATCGGGCGGATAGATCACCGCGCCTTCGGCAAGGCGCGTCTTCAGCAGCGCTTCGATGCGCTGCCCGTCGGCGCTCGCGCGCCAGGCGTCGATCAACGGCTGCCAGCCGTCCCCGGCCGACCAGTCGAGGGCCTTGAGCGTCGCAGCCATCAGCGGAACAGCGCCGACAGCGCCGCGCCCGGATCCGGCGCACGCATGAACGCCTCGCCGACGAGGAAGGCGTTGACCTGCGCCTCGCGCATGCGCTGCACGTCGTCGGGTCCGAGGATGCCGGACTCGGTCACCAGCAGGCGATCCGCCGGCACGCTCTTCAGCAGCCCGAGTGTCGTGTCCAGCGTGACCTCGAAGGTCTTGAGGTTGCGGTTGTTGATGCCGACCATGGGCGTCTTCAAGCGCAGCGCGCGCTCCAGTTCCGCGCCGTCGTGCACCTCGACCAGCACGTCCAGGCCGAGGCCCAGCGCGCAGGCTTCAAGCTCCGCCATCAGCCCGTCGTCCAGGCTCGCCGCGATCAGCAGGATGCAGTCCGCGCCCATCGCGCGGGCTTCGTAGACCTGGTACGGATCGATCATGAAGTCCTTGCGCAGCACCGGCAGCGCACACGCGGCGCGCGCCTGCTTCAGGAACTCGACCGAGCCCTGGAAGTGCGGCGCATCGGTCAGCACACTCAGGCAGGCCGCGCCGTGCTCCTCGTAGCTGCGGGCGATGTCGGCGGGACGGAAGTCCTCGCGCAGCACGCCTTTGCTCGGACTGGCCTTCTTCACTTCGGCGATGACGCCGCTGCGGCCGGCGGCGATCTTCGCGCGCAGCGCGTTCACGAAACCTCGTGCCGGCTCGGTCCGCGATTCCGCTTCGGCACGCAGCGCGGCGAGCGGTACACGGGCCGACGCGGCGGCCACTTCCTCGCGCTTGACGGCGTTGATGCGATCCAGGATGTCAGACATACGACTCTCTCGAAATTCTCTCGAAGCGCGCGCTATGCGCGTTCGGTCTCAGCCCTGCGTCGCCGCTTGCTGCTTCGTCTCCGCCACGAACTGGTCCAGCTTCGCGCGGGCGGCGCCGGACTCGATGGCGCCACGCGCTTTCGCGATGCCGTCGGCGATCGAGTCGACCACATTGGCCGCATACAGCGTCGCCCCCGCGTTCAGCAACACGATGTCGCGCGCCGCGCCGGGCTCGTTGCCCAGCACGCCCAGCAGCACCTGGCGGCTCTCCTCCGGCCCGCTGACGCGCAGGTTGCGGCTCGCGACCATCGGCATGCCGAAGTCCTCGGGATGGATCTCGTACTCGCGGATCTCGCCGTTCCTCAGCTCGCCGACCAGCGTCGCCGCGCCCAGCGAGATCTCATCCATGTTGTCCTTGCCATAGACAACCACGGCGTGCTGCGCGCCCAGGCGCTGCATCACGCGGACCTGGATGCCGACGAGGTCCGGATGGAACACGCCCATCAGGATGTTGGGCGCGTCGGCCGGGTTGGTCAGTGGCCCCAGGATGTTGAAGATGGTGCGCACGCCCAGCTCCTTGCGGACGGGCGCGATGTTCTTCATCGCCGGATGGTGGTTGGGTGCGAACATGAAGCCGATGCCGGTCTTGCGCACGCACTCGGCCACCGCCTGCGGCGGCAGCGACAGCGTCACGCCGAGCGCCTCCAGCACGTCCGCGCTGCCCGTCTTGGACGACACGCTGCGGTTGCCGTGCTTGGCGACCTGCGCGCCCGCCGCGGCGGCGACGAACATCGAGCAGGTGGAGATGTTGAAGGTGTGCGCCCCGTCGCCCCCCGTGCCGACGACGTCGACCAGATGCGGCCCCGGCTGGATCGGCACCTTGACGGAGAACTCGCGCATCACCTGCGCGGCGGCGGTGATCTCGCCGATGGTTTCCTTCTTCACGCGCAGGCCGACGAGGATGGCCGCGGCGGTGACCGGCGACATCTCTCCGCCCATGATGCGGCGCATGAGCGTCAGCATCTCGTCGTGGAAGATCTCGCGATGCTCGATGACGCGGGTCAGCGCCTCGTTGTCGGTGATGGACATGACGATCCCCCGCTCAGGCGTTGAAGAAGCGGCGCGTCGCCGTCACCGCGCGATCGACGCCGGCGGCGTCCACGTCGAGGTGGGTCACGAAGCGCAGCTTGTACAGCCCGGTCGTGAGCACGCCCTCGGACTTCAGATGCTCGACCAGCTTCGCGGCGATGCCCTTGTCAACGTCGCAGAAGACGATGTTGGTCTGCGGCGCTTCGACCGTCAGGCCGGGCAGTCCTTGCAGGCCTTCGGCGAGGCGCCTGGCCAGCGCGTGATCCTCACCCAGACGCGTCACCTGGTGGTCGAGCGCATAGTGCGCCGCCGCCGCGAGCAGCCCGGCCTGGCGCATGCCGCCGCCGAGCATCTTGCGCCAGCGGTGGGCGCGCTTGATGAGTTCGCGCGAACCGCACAGCACCGAGCCGACCGGCGCGCCCAGGCCCTTGGAGAAGCAGACCGAGACGCTGTCGAAGTGCGCGCAGATGCGCTTCGCCGCTTCGTCAGGATCGCTCCCGTCGCGCGCGGCGACCGCGACCGCCGCGTTGAACAGGCGCGCGCCGTCGAGGTGGCGCGACAGGCCGTGACGCTTCGCCAGCTCGGAAGCCGCAGCGAGGTAGTCCATGGGCAGCACCTTGCCGCCGATCGTGTTCTCCAGCGCCAGCAGCCGCGTGCGCGCGAAGTGCGCGTCGTCGGGCTTGATGTTGGCCTCGATGTCGGCCAGCGGCAGCGAGCCGTCCGGCGCATGGCTCAACGGCTGCGGCTGGATCGAGCCCAGCACCGCGGCGCCGCCGCCTTCCCAGCGGTAGGTGTGGGCGAACTGGCCGACGATGTACTCGTCACCGCGCTGGCAGTGCGCCATCAGCGCGCACAGGTTGCTCTGCGTGCCGGTGGGCATGAACAGCGCCGCCTCGAAGCCGAGCCGCTCCGCCAGCGCCGCCTGCAGCGCGTTCACGCTGGGATCGTCGCCGAAGACGTCGTCGCCCAGCGGCGCGGACGCCATCGCCGCGCGCATGCCGGCGGTCGGCTGCGTGACGGTGTCGCTGCGCAGATCGACGAGGCCTGCGCGGTGGTTCGAGGCCGTGCTCGTGGTGTTCATCGTGCCAACTCCAGGAAGTTCTTGAGCATCGCGTGGCCGTGCTCCGAGAGGATGGATTCGGGATGGAACTGGACGCCTTCCAGCGGCGTCGGGGTGCCGGCCAGCGCGCGGTGGCGCACGCCCATGATCTCGCCGTCCTCGCTGCGGGCGCTGATCTCCAGCTCCGCGGGGATCGTCGATTCCTCGATCGCCAGCGAGTGGTAGCGGATCACGTCGAAGCGCTCGGGCAGACCGCTGAAGACGCCCGACGTGTCGGTCGTGATCGTCGAGGACTTGCCGTGCATCTGCACCTTGGCGCGGACGATGCGGCCGCCCAGCGCGGCGCCGATGCTCTGGTGCCCGAGACACACGCCGAGGATCGGCAGCTGGCCGATGAAGCGCTGGATCGCCGGCACGCAGACGCCGGCTTCCTTGGGCGTGCACGGGCCGGGCGAGAGCACGAGGTGGGTCGGATGGAGCGCGGCGATCTCGTCGAGCGTGATCTGGTCGTTGCGGACCGTCTTCACCTCGGCGCCGAGTTCGGCGAAGTACTGCACCAGGTTGAAGGTGAAGCTGTCGTAGTTGTCGATCATCAGCAGCATGTCGTTGCTCCTTGTGCGTTCACGTCGCTTCAGCTTCAGAAACCTTCTTCGACCAATTCCGCGGCGCGCAGCAGCGCGCGCGCCTTGGCCTCGGTCTCCTTCCATTCGAGCTCGGGGACCGAGTCCGCCACGATGCCCGCCGCCGCCTGCACGTACAGCACCTGGTCCATGACGATGCCGGTGCGGATCGCGATGGCCAGGTCCATGTCGCCCCCGAAGCTCAGGTAGCCGCAGGCGCCGCCGTAGATGCCGCGCTTGACGGGTTCGAGCTGGTCGATGATCTCCATCGCGCGGATCTTGGGCGCGCCCGAGAGCGTCCCGGCCGGGAAGCTGGCGCGGAACACGTCCATGTTGCCCACGCCGGGTTTCAGGATGCCTTCGACGTTGCTGACGATGTGCATCACGTGCGAGTAGCGTTCGACCGCGAAGGCGTCCGTCACCTTCACGCTGCCGATCCGGGCGATGCGGCCGGTGTCGTTGCGGGCCAGGTCGATCAGCATCAGGTGCTCGGCACGCTCCTTCGGATCGGCCTTGAGCTCGACTTCGAGCGCCTGGTCCTGCTCCGGCGTGCCGCCGCGCGGACGCGTGCCGGCCAGCGGGCGGATCGTGACCTTGCGGCCCTCGGGCGTCTGCTCCTGGCGCACCAGGATCTCCGGCGAGGCGCCGACGATCTGGAAGTCCCCCATGTCGTAGAAGTACATGTAGGGGCTGGGGTTCAGCGACCGCAGCGCGCGGTAGAGGCTGAGCGGGGACTCGGTGTAGCGCTTCTTCAGCCGCTGGCCGAAGACGATCTGCATGCAGTCTCCGGCGGCGATGTAGGCCTTGGCCTTCTCGACGGAGGCGAGGAAATCGGCCTTGGCGAATTCGCGCTCGACCGGATGCGCCTGGGCGCGCGCCACGCGCGGCGCGGCGACCGAGTAGCCCAGCTTGTCCTTGAGCTCGGTGAGGCGCTTCTTCGCCTTGAAGTACGCCTCGGGCTGGCCGGGGTCGGCGTAGACGATCAGGTAGAGCTTGCCCGACAGGTTGTCGATGACAGCCAGCTCCTCGCACTGCAGCAGCATCACGTCGGGCGTCGGCAGGCCGCCCTGCGGCGTGGACGCGGCCAGGCGCGGCTCGATGTAGCGGACGGCGTCGTAGCCGAAGTAGCCCGCCAGTCCGCCGCAGAAGCGCGGCATCCCGGGCCGCAGCGCGACCTTGAAGCGCTGCTGGTAAGCCTCGATGAAGGCGAGCGGGTCGCCCTCGTGCGTCTCGATCACGGCGCCGTCGCGGATCACGCGGGTGACCGGGCCTTCGCTCTTCAGCACGGTGCGCGCGGGCAGGCCGATGAAGGAGTAGCGGCCGAAGCGTTCGCCGCCCACCACGGACTCCAGCAGGAAGCTGTGGCGGCCCGGGCCGTTGCCGGCGCAGAGCTTCAGATAGAGCGAGAGCGGGGTCTCGAGATCCGCAAAGGCCTCGCTGATCAGCGGGATGCGGTTGTAGCCGTCGGCGGCCAGGCTTTGGAATTCCAGTTCGGTGATCACGTCGTCAAACCTCTTGTCGGATGCGGCGTGTCGTCAGTGAGGCAGGGCATCACGACGCGCGCGCAAGCGGTAACTCAGGTCGCCTGTTGGACCTGCCCCGTACGGTAGGGTGCAGAGGAAGTGTGACGGTCCCGCGTCCGGGGGATAGGGGTGGACGGCGGGCGGCAAGCAGCAGGCGGCTTCAGGTGAAGTCGAACCAGGATCGCCAGGGCCAGGCTCCCCGGTCGTTCGACCCCTTGATGTGCTTGCGCGTGATAAACATGGTGCGGATCAGTGTATCAGCAGGATCCAGCAGGAGGATTCCCGGAGGCCCGGCTTCGCATCGCTGTCGGATACTTCGCCTCAGAGTCGACCGTGGAGTCGACCGATCCTTCCGGAGGGAATGGAGACACATGTCCAAGCGCAACGTCCTGATGACCGCGGCTCTGCTCGCGGCCGCGTTGTCGACGCCGATCGCGGCGTCGGCCCAGTCCACGCCCGCGGCGGCTTCCGGGGCCGTCACGGCGCCTGTCGAACTCGCCGGCGTCAAGTACGACGGCACCGCCGAGGTGGCCGGCCAGAGGCTGCAGCTCAACGGCGCGGGGATCCGTTACAAGGCCATCTTCAAGGTCTACACGGCCGGCCTGTACATGAACGCGAAGGCGACCACGCCGGAAGCGGTGCTGGCGAACACGGGCCCCAAGCGCATGCACATCCAGATGCTGCGCGACATCGACGGCGAGGAGCTGGGCAAGCTCTTCACCAAGGGCATGGAACAGAACGCGACGCGCGAGGAATTCGGGCGCTCGATCGTCGGCGTGCTGCGCATGTCGGAGATCTTCGTGCAGAAGAAGAAGCTCAAGACGGGCGAGAGCTTCGGCGTGGACTACATCCCCGGGACGGGCACGGTGGTCTTCGTCAACGGGCAGTTGATCCCGGGCGAGCCGATCAAGGGCGAGGACTTCTTCAACGTGCTGCTGAAGATCTGGCTGGGCAAGTCGCCGGCCGACAGCGACCTGAAGGTCGCGCTGCTGGGCGGCGGCAAGGCGGCGCCGGTGACCAGCAACCGCAACGCGGCGGGCAGCAGCCGCTGAGGACCTCAGGGCCGGCACCCGCCGATGCGCCGTTCCGCGTGATGCAGACGGCGCATCGTCGTTTTCAGCCGAGCAGTTCGTCGAGCCGGGCGATGTAGCGCTCCGCGGGCACCTCGCGGATCGGCTGACCATGGTTGTAGCCGTAACTGACGAGCGCGATCGGGCAGCCGGCGGCATGCGCGGCGCGCGCGTCGTTGCTGGAGTCGCCGATCATCCAGGTCGTCGCTGGCGCTGAGCCGAGCGCCTCGCAGGTCTTGAGCAGCGGCATCGGATCGGGCTTCTTGCGCTCGAAGTCGTCGCCGCCGAAGACGCGGTCGAAGTAGCGGTCCAAGCCCTTGCGCTTGAGCAGTTCCCGCGCGAACGCGGCCGGCTTGTTGGTCAGGCAGGCCATCGGCAGGCCGAGCGCCTTCAGCGCGTCCAATCCTTCGATCACGCCCGGGAAGACATCGGCGTGCTCGCCGTTGAGCACCTCGTAGTGGCGCTGGTAGAGCGCCCAGGCCTGCTCGTAGTGCGCCTGGGGAGCGCCGACTTCGGCGAGCACGCTGCGGATCAGGTGTTCGCTGCCCTGCCCGATCGTGTGCTCGACGAAATCGCGCTGGACGGCAGGCAAGGCCATGTCGGCCATCACGCGGTTCAGCACCGCGACGAAGTCGCCCAAGGTGTCGACGAGCGTGCCGTCGAGGTCGAGCATGAAGGCGGTGGGAGTCGGGACGAGTGCAGACATGCCGGCATCCTAGCCGCGGCTCACGCCTTCTTCGGCGAAGGGATCTCGCCTTGAGCCGCCACTTCGGCGGCCACCTCGGAGACCAACGCACGCAGCCAGCGATGCGCCGGATCGTCCCGGTATCTGACGTGCCACGCGATCTCCACCGGGAAGGTGCCCAGGTCCACCGGTGAGGGCAGCACCTTCAATCGCTTGTCCGATGCCAGCTTCCGGCAGATCTGCGCCGGCAGCGTCGCGCAGTAATCGGTGACCGCGACCACCTCCGGCACCGCGAGGAAGTGCGTCACCGACACCGCGACGTCGCGCTTCAGCCCCTGTTTCTCCAGCGCCTGGAACAGCCCCACGCGCAGCCGCCCGGGCGGCAGCACGTTCACGTGCTTGAGCTGCTCGTACTGCTTGCGCGTCATCTTCCGGTCCACCGTCGGATGCCCGCGCCGCACGATGCAGGCGAGGCCGTCGTCCATCACGTGCTGCACGACGAGGTTGTCCGGCGGATCGACCGCCCGCCCGAGCACCATCGCCGTCGAGCCCGAGATCACGCCCGTCTCCGCCAGGTCGGTGCCGAACGGCGTCAGCCGCACCGCCATGTTCGGCGCCTGCTCCCGCAGCCGCGCGACGATCGCCGGCACCAGCACCAGCTCCACATAGCTGTTCGGCGCCAGCGTCACCAGCTGCGTCGACTTCGCCGGATCGAAGTCCCGCTGACCGAGGATCGCGGTGTCCAGGCTCGCCAGCGCGGCGGCAATGATGGGCGCCAGCTCCTCCGCCTTCTGCGTCGGCTGCATGCCGTAGCGCTCGCGGATGAACAGCGGATCCATCAGCATCGCCCGCAGCCGCGTCAGCGCGTTGGACAGCGCTGGCTGCGTGATGCCCAGCCGCTGCGCCGCGCGGGTCACGCTGCGCTCCTCCATCACCGCCAGGAAGACCGGCAGCAGGTTCAGGTCGTATCGCATCCAGCCATGTTGCCCGACGCATATCTGTTGTTCAACGGATAAATTGGATGAATGTGGCGCCGATGTCCAGACTTCGTCCTGTCATCCCCAGGAAGCAACCGCCATGTCCGCTCACACCGCCGCAGATCAGACCCTCTTCACCCCCGGCCGCATCGGCGCGATCGAGGTCCGCAACCGCGTCGCGATGGCGCCGCTGACCCGCTCCCGCGCGAGCGCCGACGGCGTGCCGTCGCCGCTGGCCGTCGAGTACTACCGGCAGCGCGCCTCCGCCGGGCTGATCGTGGCCGAGGCGACCAACATCTCCCGCCAAGGCCGCGGCTACGCCTGGACGCCGGGCATCTACACGCCCGAGCAGGTCGACGCCTGGAAGCGCGTCACCGACGCGGTCCATGCCGAGGGCGGCAAGATCGTGCTGCAGCTGTGGCATGTGGGCCGCATGTCGCATGTGAGCCTGCAGAAGGACGGGGCCGCGCCGGTCGCACCGTCCGCCCTGCAGGCGGGCACGGTCGTCTTCACCGAGGCCGGCTTCGAGCCGCCGTCGGCGCCCCGCGCGCTGGAACTGTCGGAGCTGCCCGGTCTGGTCGAGGACTACCGCCGCGCCGCAGTCAACGCGAAGGTCGCCGGCTTCGACGGCGTCGAGATCCACGCCGCCAACGGCTATCTGCTGGAACAGTTCCTGCGCGACAGCACCAACCGCCGGACGGACCAGTACGGCGGTTCGATCGAGAACCGCGCGCGCTTCGTGCTGGAGGTGGTCGACGCCGTGACCGAGGTCTGGGGCGCTGATCGCGTCGGCCTGCGCCTGTCGCCGCTGTCGACCGCGATCGGCGACACGCCGATCGACAGCACGCCGGCGCAGACGCACGGCTACCTGGCCCGCAAGCTCGGCGAGCGCGGCCTGGCGTATCTGCATGTGGTGGAAGGCCAGCTGCACGCCGGCAACGGGGCCGACGCCTTCGATGTCGAAGCGCTGCGCTACGCCTTCGGCGGCGCGTACATCGCCAACAACGGCTATGACCGTCAGCGCGCGTTGAATGCGACGTCGTCGGGCCACGCGGACATGGTCGCCTTCGGGAAGCCCTTCATCGGGAATCCGGATCTGGTCGACCGTCTGAAGGGCAATCTGCCGCTATTCGAGGCGCCGCAGTCGGCGTACTTCGGCGGCGGCGCCGAGGGCTATACGCAGTTCAGCCAGCAAGCCGCAGCATAAGCCCCGCCCGATCAGCTCGGTGCATTCTCACTCCCTCCCCCGCAAGCGGGAGAGGGAGCAAGGCTGCTGCATTTCGACCGTCGTAGGCGGCAGGGGGCGTCACTCAGGAGAACACGCCGACCGCGGTGACCAGCACCTGCGACTGCTGCTCCAGCGATTCCGCCGCTGCGGACGCCTGTTCCACCAGCGCCGCGTTCTGCTGCGTCGCCTGGTCCATCTGCGCGATGGCCTGGTTGATCTGCTCGATGCCGGCGGTCTGTTCCTGGCTGGCGCTGGAGATCTCGCCGACGATGTCGGTGACCCGCTTCACGCTGCCGACGATCTGCGACATCGTCGCCCCCGCCTGACCGACCAGCGCGCCGCCCGCTTCGACCTTCTGCACCGAATCGCCGATCAGCGCCTTGATCTCCTTGGCCGCCGTCGCGCTGCGCTGCGCCAGCGTGCGCACTTCGGCCGCCACCACCGCGAAACCGCGGCCCTGCTCGCCGGCACGGGCCGCTTCGACGGCCGCGTTCAACGCCAGGATGTTGGTCTGGAACGCGATCCCGTCGATCGTGCCGATGATGTCGACGATCTTGTTGGACGAGCTGCTGATCGACGCCATGGTCGCCACCACCTCGTCGACGACCTTGCCGCCCTGCACCGCGATCTCCGACGCGGACATCGCCAGCTGGTTGGCCTGGCGCGCGTTGTCGGCGCTCTGCTTGACCGTGGCGGTCAGCTCCTCCATCGAGGCCGCCGTCTCTTCCAGCGCGCTCGCCTGCGATTCGGTGCGCGACGAGAGGTCACGGTTGCCGGCGGCGATCTCGCCGGCGGCCGTCGCGATCGTGTCGGTCGAGCCGCGGATCTGGCCCACCGTCGTCGACAGGCTGCGCTGCATGCGGTCCATCGCGGACAGCAGGCTGTCGGCATGCGCGTCGCGCAGGTCGACCGCCACGTTCAGGTCGCCCGCGCCGATGCGGTGGACGATGTCCGCCGCATACGCCGGCTCGCCGCCGAGCTGACGGTAGATGCTGCCCGCCAGGCGCCAGCCCAGCACGCCCACCACCGCCATCAGCGCCAGGCCGATCGACAGCAGCACGACGGCGCTGCGCCAGAAGGCCTTGTCGATGTCGTCGATGTAGTCGCCGAAACCGATGATCCAGTCCCAGGGCTTGAAGTGCACGACGGCGTAGAGCTTCTCGACCTCGTCCTTGGTGTTGGGCCGCGTGCCGAGCGCGATCACGGTGCCGATCTGCTTGCCTTCGAGCGCGGTGCGATAACGCACGCCGGCTTCCTTGCCGCCCTTGGCGTCGACGATGCCGACGCGCTTCGGGTTCGGATGCACGAGGTTGACGTCGTCGCTGTAGCCGCGGACGAAGAAGTAGAGCTCGTCCTTGCGGAAGCTGCCGATGATCAGCTTGCCCTGCTTCTGCGCTTCCTCGCGCGTGATCTTGCCGGCGGTCTCCTGCTCATGCAGCTTCTCCAGCGCGGACTGCGCCAGCACCACCAGCGTCGACAACTGCGCGGTGCGCTCCTTCATCATCGTCTGACGCAACGTCGTCAGCGACACCGCGGCCAGGACGACCATGCCGATCAGCGCGGCGAGACACAGGAAGAGGATTCGGGTTCGGAGTTTCATGGGGGGCGTGTGGAAGGCTGGCGGCCGCGCACGGCGGACGGGATAGCCCGAACGGGCCATCCGGGTTTATCGGCCAGTTCCCCCTTCGGGTGAATCCGGGTCGGCGCTAACGCACGGCGTTATCCGTCACAACCGCACGGTTGGGCGAGCCGAGCGTGAAACCGATTTCGGTCACGCCATCACGCGATTCGGCGAAGGTCGCGCCCCCATGCATGCGGGCCACGGCGCGCACGATCGCCAAGCCGAGACCGAACCGGTCCCCGGCCTTCGAGCGCGAAGACTCGCCGCGCCAGAAGCGGTCGAACATGCGGCGCCGGATGTCCTCGGGGATCGGATCCCCCGGGTTGACCACGGTCAGCTTCGCGCCGCCGCTGGCGCCTTCGCTGCCGCCGGCGCGCAGCCCCTGCCCCCGCGGATCCGCCTCGATCCGCACCGTCAGCGTCGCCCCCTCCGGCGCATGCCGCGACGCGTTGGTCAGCAGATTCACCAGCGCGCGGCGCAACAACGCGCGGTTGACCGGCAACCGATGGTCGCCTTCGACGGTCATGCATTGATGCCTTTCCTCAAGCAGGATCTCGAGGAACTCGCCCACGCCCAGCGCCTCGTCGCGCAGCGAGCGCTCGAGCAGATCGGCCGCCGCGTCGCCCTGGTCCGCGCGCGCGAGGAACAGCATGTCGTTGATCATCGACGCCATGCCGCGCAGCTCCTCCAGGTGGGATTCCAGCACATCGCGCATCTCGGCTTCCGGCCGATCCCGCGACAGCACCACCTCCGCGCCGCTGATCATGATCGCCAGCGGCGTGCGCAGCTCATGCGCCACGTTGGCATTGAAGCCTTCGAGCTGGTGCCAGGCTTCCTCCATCCGCGACAGCACGTCGTTGAAGCGCTGCGCCAGCGGCATCAGCTCGGCGCTGTCCTCCGGCAGGGTAAGACGGCGCGACAACGCGCCGGGCTGGATCGCCTCGGCCTCGCGCGACAACGCCGACAACGCGCTCAGCCCGCGGCGCGTCGCCAGCCAGGCCAGCGCGATGGTGCACAGCACGCCGGCAATACCGACCATCAGCCCCGCGTCGTCGTAGGTCGCCAGCATCTGCTGGCGCGGCCGCGGATCCATCCCGATCAGGACCTGCGCGTCGGGGAAGGCCGCGTGGTCCGGCAGCAGGAAATGTGCGCCGCGCAGCGCCACGCCGTCCTTGCGGCGCAGCCAGACCTTGTCGCCGTCGCGTTGCACCGACGGCGGCATCGGCTCCGCGCCGTACAGCAGCGCGCCGTCTCGCCCGACCAGCCACACGTTCCAGCGGAAGCGCCCGCCGACGCTGGTCGCCGCCAGATGACGGCGCAGCATCGGCAGGTCGTCCATCGAGCGCGCCTCGCCGATGAAGTGCTTCACCACCTCCGTCTTGCCGAGCAGGTCGGCGCGCTCGTCGGCGATCAGCACCTGCTCCAGCGCCTTGTGCAGCAGGAAGCCGGCGGCGGAGAACACCACCACCGCCACCAGCGCCAGCATCAGCACCAGCCGCGCGGAGATGGACCCGAGCCGACCCGCGCTCATCGCGACGCTCTCATCGGCAGGCTCGACACCATCGACCTTCTCATGGCGACGGCGCTTCCAGCACGTAGCCCATGCCGCGCACGGTGCGCAGCATCTTGGTCTCGAAGGGGTCGTCGACCTTCGCGCGCAACCGCCGCACCGCGACGTCGACGACGTTGGTGTCGCTGTCGAAGTTCATGTCCCAGACCTGCTCCGCGAGCACGGTGCGCGACAGCACCTCGCCGCGACGGCGCATCAGCAGCGCGAGCAGGAGGAATTCCTTGTTGGTCAGATCGATGGACTGCCCGCCGCGGAACGCCTTCCGGCGCGCGAGATCAAGCTGCAGGTCGCCGAGCGTCAGCATCGTTTCCGAAGCGCCTCCGCTGCCGCTGCTCGCGCCCGATCCCGAACGCACGCCGCGTCGCCGCAGCGCGGTCAGCCGCGCGAGCAGCTCCGAGAACGCGAAGGGCTTGACGAGGTAGTCGTCCGCGCCTTCCTGCAGTCCATGGACGCGATCCTCGACGCCGTCGCGCGCGGTCAGCATCAGCACGGCGACGTCCTTCTCCGCCTTGATCGCCTTCAGCACGCTGAAGCCGTCGATGCCCGGCAGCATCACGTCGAGCACGATCAGGTCGTACTCGCCGTTCAGCGCCAGGTGACGGCCGTCGATGCCGTCGGCGGCCACGTCGACGACGTAGCCGTTCTCCGTCAGCCCCTTGCGGAGGTAGCCGGCCAGCTTCGGTTCATCTTCGACGACGAGGACACGCATCTCTGCTCCTTGGGCGCCGCCCGCAGACTCGAGGTCCCGAGGCGGCGCGGGCACCACGGGGCGGATTATCGGCAGCAACTCAGCGCTGGCCCTGCGCGGCCTTGACGATCAGGTCGGCGACCGCCTGCGGCTGCGACAGCAGCGAGACGTGGCTGGCGTTCAGCTCGATCGTCGCGGCGCCCATGCGCTGCGCCAGGAAGCGCTGCAGGTCGGGGTTGATGGTCCGGTCCTGCGTGGACACGGCGTACCAGCTCGGCTTCACGCGCCAGGCGGCGGTCGTCGTCTTGCCGCTGGCCACGGCGCGGGCGAAGGGCTGCTGCACGGCGAAGTAGCTGAGCGCCTCGGCGGACGGCAGGTCGCCGGCGAAGTCCTTCAGGAAGGCGTCCTGCGACAGGCTGCCCCAGTCGCCGTTCCACTTCAGGCCGGCGGCGGCCGGCGCAGTCGGGAACTTGCGGGTCAGCGCGGGGTAGTCCTCACCGGCGTCCGGGGCGCGGGCCGCGATGTAGACCAGGCCGCTGACCTTGGGGTCGGCGCCGGCCTCGGAGATCACCATGCCAGCGTAGGAATGGCCGACCAGCAGCGTCGGTCCGTCCTGCTGCGCCAGCGCGCGCTTCACGGCGTCGGCGTCGTCCTGCAGGCTGGTCAGCGGGTTCTGCACCGAGGTCACGTGCAGGCCCTTGGCCTGCAGCAACGGGATCACCTTGCCCCAGCTGGAACCGTCGGCGTACAGGCCGTGCACCAGCACGACGTTGCGGACGGCGACCGGCGCGGACTTGGCCGTGACGGCCGTCGATGGCGGGGCAGACGGCGCGGCGTCCGTCTCGGCGTATGCAGCACCGACGGAGGCGAAGGCGGCGGTGGCGACGAAGGCGGTGGCCATCAGCTGGCCGAGGAAGGTCTTGCGGTTCATGAGGCTCTTTCGCGTGGAGGGGGACGCCGGCGGCGTCCTGGACGTGGGGTGCATCCGCAGCGGCCTGGTGCCGACTGCTTGGAATGCACTGTAGAAATCGGGCTCCCACGCGAAACGCACAGCCACATTACAAGTTTGAAATCTTCGCCACGCGTCCCCTTCATTTCCTCCGTCATCCCCAACTTGACAGATTGCGACCGGCCCGCGCCGAGCCTAGGCTAAGCGCTCCACACAGCGGGAGACCCGCCATGCCCTTCGACCAGACCGCACGCACCAGCGGCATCGCGCTGGCACTCTCGGGCGGCGGCTTCCGCGCCGTGCTGTTCCACGTCGGCGTGCTGTGGCGACTCAACGAGCTCGGCGCGCTGGGCAAGCTGGCGCGGATCTCCAGCGTGTCGGGCGGCTCCATCACCTCGGGACTGCTGGCCGTGCGCTGGCCGCGACTCGCGTTCGGCGAGGACGGCCGCTCCGCGCTGTTCGAGGCCGAAGTCGCCGCCCCGCTGCGCGAGTTCTGCGCGCGCAACATCGATGTCGCTTCGGTGTTGTCGGGCGCGTTCAATCCCTTCCGCTCCGCGGGCGAAGCCGTCGCCGACGAGTACCGCAAGCGCCTGGGCCTCGACGCGTCGCTGCAATCGCTGCCGGACGATCCGCGCTTCGTGTTCAACGCGACCAACTATGCGACCGGCGTCAGCTTCCGCTTCTCCAAGCCCTACGCGGGCGACTACCGCATCGGCCTGATCCCGAAACCGCGCTTCGACGTGGCGACGGCAGTCGCCTGCTCCAGCGCCTTTCCGCCGGTGCTGGCACCGATCGAGCTGGAGGTCCGGCCCGAGGACTTCACGAAGGTCGACGGCGCCGATCTCTACGACCAGGTCGACTATCGCCGCCGCCTCATGCTGGCGGACGGCGGCGTCTACGACAACCTGGGATTGGAGACGGTCTGGGGCCGTTACGAGACGGTGCTGGTCAGCGACGCCGGCAAGCCCTTCGACATCGACGCCGGTATCGGCACCATGGCGCCGCGCCAGCTGATGCGCACGATGGACATCGGCCTGAACCAGGCGCTGGCGCTGCGCAAGCGCATGCTGATCGCGGCTTACGCCCGCGGCGACGCGAAGGGCGCGTTCTGGGCGATCGACACGGACATGGCCGACTATCCCGCGACCGAAGAGGCGACGCTGCCCGTCGCCGCGGCGCGCGTCGCGGACCTGGCGGCGATCCGAACCCGGCTCGACCGCTTCAAGGACCAGGAACAGTGCGAGCTCATCAACTGGGGCTACGCGGTCAGCGACGCGGCGGTGCGTTCACGCGCGCCGCACGTGGCCACGCGACATCAGTCGCCGGCCTGGCCGTATCCGAAGCACGCGCTGAACTGAAGCCGCCCCACGGCCGTCGTTCCCGGGCACCTCGCGATGACCGACATCTTCCGCATCGAACTGCTGCCGGCGCGCCACGGCGACTGCCTGCTGCTGGAGTACGGCCACGCCGCCCGCCCCCATCGGGTGTTGATCGACGGCGGCCCGATCGGCGCCTACGGTGCGCTGTCGCAGCGGCTGGCCGCGCTGCCCGCCAACCAGCGCGAGCTGGAGCTGCTCGTCATCACGCACGTCGACGGCGATCACATCGAGGGCTGCCTCAAGCTGCTCAACCACCGCGAGCTGGCGACCTTCCGCGACATCTGGTTCAACGGTTGGCCGCACATCGCGCAGCCGCTGAAGGAGCCGCCTCCGCCCAGGGCCGGCGCGACCAACGCCAACAACGCGACGGGCATGCCGGGCGCGGCGAATGGACCGAACGGGGCGGGTGCGGACGTGAACGCCCAACGCAGCGCGCTGCAGGGTTCGATGATCAGCGTCCGCATCGAGGACCGGCAATGGAACGCGGCCTTCCAGGGCGCGCCGATCTTCGTGCCGGCGATCGGTCCGCTGCCGGTGCGCGAGCTGCCCGGCGGGCTGCGCCTGACGCTGCTGTCGCCGACGCTGGCCAAGCTCGAGAAGCTGCGCGCCGCGTGGGATCGCGCGCTGGAACGCGCCGAGCTGGACGCCAGCGATGAAGGCGCGCTCGGCGCGCGCCTCGAAGGTCGCGCGGCCTTCCGCTCCGGCGGACTGCGCCGACGGCCCAGACCCGAGGAGATGCTGTCCTCGACCGCGCTGGCGCTCGGGCCCATCGACAACGCGGTGGCCAACGGTTCCAGCATCGCGGTGATCGCCGAGTACCAGGGCCGTCGCATCGCGCTGCTCGGCGACGCCCACGCACCGACGCTGACCGCCGCGCTGCGACGCCTCGCGGGCGCCGCGGGCGAACCGCGCCTGCGGCTCGACGCGGTCAAGATGGCGCATCACGGGTCGGCCGCCAACCTGAGCGAGGACTTCCTGAGCCGGATCGACTGCGCGACCTGGCTGATCTCGACCGACGGCAGCATCTTCAACCACCCCGACGACGAGGCGCTTCACACCGTCGTGCGGCACGTGCCGGGCGCCCGGCTGCTCTTCAACTACCGGTCGGCGCGCACGGCGCCGTGGGACGAGCCCGCCCTGCGCGCCGCGCACGGCCACCAGGCCTTCTACCCGACCGACGCCGCGGCGGGAATGTCGCTCGACCTCATGACTGGACACCCGACGTGACCAGCATCGCCGAGGCCCAGGCGTTGTCCTGGCCTTCGTAGCGGCGATAGAGACGCCGCCGCGCGTGACCGAAGGCGGCGTCCAGCGAGCGGCTGCGCTGCAGCATGCGATAGAACAGCAGCGCCTGCACCGCCGCCGTGCGGTCGTTCACCCGGCACCGATAACCGAGCACGGCATGGATGCCGGCCTCCGCGGCCAGCGTCGCGAAGCCGGAGTTGCCGCTCTCGCAGCTGCTCAGGTAGACGAAACGCGTGTCGCGCAGATAGCCGAGGATGTCGCCGAAGTCGACGCACTGCGGCTCGTCCTTCGGCCCGACGAACAGGAAACCCGTGCCGCCCAATTGCCGCGCGCCGGCCGGCTGGAAACAGGTGTGGCCGGCGAAGTGGATCAGGTCCCAGCCGCCGTCGCCCAGCGCCGCCACCAGGCTCTCGCGGCTGAGCGGCCCGTCGAGTCCGATCACGGCGACGTTGCGCTCGTGGAAGAGCGGCTGCCCGCTGCGCGGGTCCGGCCGGGTGAGCAGCTTCTTCACCCGGGCGCATTCGCGCCGCACCGCCGTCAGCGGCGCCAGTTGCAGCGCGCCGCCCTTGAGCTGGTCGTCGTAGGCCGTGCCGTGCGTGTCGGCGCAGATCAGCAGCGCGCGGCGAGCCGCCACCGGGCCGGCGAACAGGCTGCTCTGGCTCTCCTTCGAGGCCGCGAGCCGACGCGACATCGAGGCCGCCTTCGCCAGCCACGGCACTTCCTGCGAGGGCTCGAACATCGCTTCGAGCAGCAGCGGATAGCAGTCCTCCGAGACCTCGAAGGTGATGCGGTCCGTCACCTCCCTGCCCGCATCGCCGAGCTGCTGGAAGGCCTTGAGCCGCGCGTTCTCGCGCTGCAGGCGGAAGCTCTCCTGGTCCTCGCACAGCGCGATGCGGATGCTCTTGCCGATGCGGGAGAACTCCTTGTACCAGTCCGGCTCGTGCATGTACTGCGCCTGCCAGTCGAGCCGCGCCGACTTGCTCACCGTCAACGGACCCGCGCCCTGGAACTGGAAATCGATGCCGTGCATCTCGAAGCGCCAGTTGTCGGCGATGGCGGAGACGCGGATGTCCAGGCACGGGTTCACCACGGCCGCGCGCGCCCGGCCGCCGCGGCTCATCGGCGCGTCGTTGCCCGGGCCGCCCGCCACGGCATCGTCTGCGTCCGGCGATTCCAGACCGAGCAGCTCCAGCGCGAAGCTGCCCGCCGACGCCGGGTCCGCATGCAGCGTGACCCGCAGCCGGATGCAGGCCATGTTCAGTTCGGTGGTCATCGCCGGCGCCAGCAGCATCATCGGCGTGTTGCCGAGCACGCGCACCTCGCGGCAGAACGCCAGGCCGCCATCCTCGGCGACGACCGCGCCCGCGTCGTCGGCCAGCTGGCTGCCCACGATGATGTAGTCGAAGGGCTGACCGGTGAGCAGCTCCAGTCCGGTCTCCCGGTTGGTCTCCTCCTGGATGGTGTGACGGCCGAGCTGCCGCAGCTGCTTCTTGATCTGCGGGCCGAGACTGCCCTGCTGCTGGGGGCTGAGCATGAGGAGGATGTCAGCCATGGGACCTCCGGCGCGGGAAGCTCAGCACGAACTCGGTGTCGCCGTCCGGCAGCACGCTGGCCTTGAGCGCGCCGCCCTGGTTCTTCATCAGCTTGCAGAGCAGCGGATTGGCCAGGCGCAGGTCCGCCTGGGCGGCTTCGGGCGCGGCGAAGCGCTCGCCGTGCCGGCGCGCCGGCGGCAGGCGACCGCGCAGGCGCAGGAACACGAGTTCGTCGTCGGGCACCAGGGTGAGTCGCACGATCGCCGTCGCCGGCGCCGCGCGCAGCAGGACGGACAGCAGGCTCTCCACGACGATGTGCAGCTGCATGTGGTCGGCCTCGACCTCGACCTTGCGGCCTGCCGTCTCGAACACCACCTTGCGGCGCTCCGACGCCGCGAGACTGGCGAGCAGCGCATCGATCTCGCCGTCGAGCCGGATCGTGCTGGCGACGCGCGCGGAGACGCGGGCCTCACGGTTGTACATGGCCAGCCGCGTGAAGGCGTGCTTCACGCGACCGAGCTGGCGGAGCACGGTCTGCAACTCGCGGCCGCGCGCCTGCTCTCGAGCCGTCTCGGAGCTGAACGCGGCTTCGAGCTGGTCCTCCAGGCAGGACATCGCCATGCCCAGCGGCGCCTGGGTCTCGACCGCCAGTTCGTAGGCGGTCTCTTCCAGGAACTCCAGCTGCACCGAGCGCCGGATCGGCCGCAGGTCCCGCGCGATGAAGACGTGACCGCCGAGCTGGCCCGGGAAGTCGCGCCGCGTGATGAAGACCGGCAGCCCGCCCGCGTCGGCCCCGGAGCCGGAGCCGGAGCCGGGACCGGAACCGGAACCGGCAGCGGGCGAGACGTCGGAAGCGTCGGGCGCCTCGTCGATGGCGGTGCCCCTGCGGCACACCCGCATCTCGCCGATGCGGTCGCCGGCCTCGGTGCCGTCGAGCAATGCCGCCAGCGGCTCCGGATTCTGGAACAGCGTCAGCAGGCTGCGGCCTTCCAGCGCCTTGCGCGTGAGGCCGAACAGCGTCTCCGCCGCGGGATTGACGCGGCGGATCCGCAGCTTCGCGTCGGTCGCGATGATGGGATCGGACACGTTGTTGACGCACTCCGTCATCAGCGTGAGGTCGCTGATGCGCTCCATCGCGCCGGCCACCTCGTGGGCGATGTCGGTGAGCTGCCGCACGTGCTCGCGTGAGAACGCGCTCACGCGCGGATCGTCGACGTTGACGATGAAGCGCACCCGTTCGCTGTCCGAGAACACGATCGGCACCGCCAGTTCCGAGCGGATCGGCTCGCCGTCGGGCGTCCGGAGGTATTCGGGGTCACGCGTGACGTCGGGGATCTTCTGCGGCTGCTGGGTCCGCACGACGCGACCGAGGATGCCCTGGCAGAGTCCCTGCGCGTAGTCGCCCCAGGACACGCCGGTATCCATGGCGGATCCGTCCTCGCCGCGCCGGGCCGAAGCGACACGCACGATCGCGTCGCGCGCGCTGTCGATCCGGAACAGCGACACGTGCTGCCAGCCGAAGATCTCGACCAGCGCATCGGACAGGCAGCGGCAGGCGCCCTGGATGTCGGCGCAGCGGTTGAGCTCCCGGAACATGCGCAGCTGGCGCCGGTCGCGCTTGCGTTCGTCGTGGTCCAGGCTGCACAGCACCGCCTCGATCAGCGGCAGCTGGTTGAACAGCGCCAGGTCCTGTTCGCCGTAGGCGCCGCGCTTCCGGCTGAGCAGCGTCATGATCGCGACGGTCCGCTCGTCCTCGCCCTCGCCGCGCGTGATGCGTCGCCACATACTGGACTTGAGGTCCATGGCGTGCATCTGCCGGCTCATCGGCTCCTCGACCATGTCGGACCACGGCGGCTGGCTCATCACCGTCTCGAAGTCATGGAAGCCGCCGCACTGGCCCTCCATGAAGGCCCGCTGCGCGGCGTTCAGCTCGTACCACGCGGTCGGCACGTCCTGCCGGAACGGCGGATGGTTGAAGACGATCTCCGACTCCCAGGCGCTGTCGTCCTCGACGACGCGCGACACCAGCATCAGGTCGAAGGGCAGCTCGCGGCGCAACGCCTCGGCCACCAGCGGCAGCAGGTCCGCGCGGCCGGCGTGGCTCAAGGTCAGCGCGCGCACCTGGTCGGTCAGCACCTGATGCTGCAGGCTGCGGAAGAAGCCCAGCGAGCCGACGACGGTGCCGTGGTCATCCATCAGCGGCAGACCGGTGACCTCGACGGCGACCTGCCGCCCGGGATCGTCCTGGCAGGTCAGCGTGACGCGGTAGGCGCCGAGCTCGCGGTTGCGGCGTCCGCGGGTCTCCTCGTCGAGCACGCGGCCGGCCTCGCCGGCGAAGAGCCGGTCCAGGCGCAGCTGGTCGACATGCCCGACCCCGCTCATCGTCAGCGCGGCGTCGTTGGCGTAGAGGACGTTGTTGGCCAGATCCCGCTGGATCACGGCGATCCGCGAGCCGTCGAAGACCGCCCGCTTCATCTGCCCGAGCATCGCGGCCGCCGCCGCGGAGGTGGGTTCCTGCCTGGCGTCTTTTCCGGCGTCATCCATGAGGTCGCCTCCTGGCCATCCCTGGCCGTCAGTCCTGCCGTCTTTCCCAGTCGACGGCCTGAAGGCTACGCCGATACGTCGGGCGGCGCGCCTGACAACATAGGGATCCTTGCCCACTGCAGGTATCGGTCGGTGCCCTGACCCAACGACGACGAATAACTGATGCGCATTGCCAATGTCCCGGAACGACTGGTGATCCGCAGCTGGCGCGGGCCCAAAAGACGAAGGCGGACATCCTTTCGAATGTCCGCCTTACCCATTGACGTCCGGCTTGCGCCTCTGCGGATCCACCACCAAGAAACCCTGGACCGCATGAACGAAAGAATACGCAGCGTCCGGAGGGTCCGAAAGGCGGGTTCACCCCATCGGCGATCCGGCGGATCGCTGAGGCGCGCGTGAGGCGATGCCCTACGCGGCCCTCCCTGTCTCCGCGCGCCGTTGCTCCTCGTTCACGCGCCGGTCGACTTGAGCAACCGGTACAGCGTGTTGCGTCCGATGCCCAGCCGCCGCGCCGCCGCGGAGTGGTTGCCGTCGCACTCGTCCAGGACCCTTCGCGCATGCGCCCGGGACTGGTCCCGCAGCATCTCGGGCGCGGCTTCCGCGGCGGCAGCCCGCCGCGACGATCCGCTCGATCCGCCCGATCGGCTCGACACCGCGGCCGAGGTCGAGGTCGAGGTCGAGGCCGGCATCCGGACCTGGGGCGGCACGAGCACCGGGATGGCCATCGGCTCGTTCTGGTCGAGTTCCTCCACCAGGTCGTCCGGCAGATGGCCGCGACGGATCACCGATTCGCCGGGCTCCATCAGCGCGCAGGCGATGCGCAGCGCCTGCGCCAGCTGGCGCACGTTGCCGGGCCAGCGGTAGGCGCTCAGCTCCCGCGCCAGCGACGGGTCGAGCATCACGCGCCGCGCCGGTTCCAGCGCCGTCAGCAGGCGGGCCACCAGCACGGGCAAGTCCTGGCGCGCGCGCAGCGGGGGCAGGCACAGGGTCAGTCCGTTCAGCCGGTAGTACAGGTCTTCGCGGAACAGTCCCTGCGCGACCAGCGGCCGCAGCGGGCGATGGCTCGCGCCGATCAGCTGGAAATCCACCTGCACCGTCGGCCCGCCGCCCAGCGGCTGCACCTGCCGGTCCTGCAGCACCCGCAGCAGCCGCGCCTGCAGCGGCAACGGCATGTCGCCGATCTCGTCGAGGAACAGCGTTCCGCCGTGCGCTTCGCGCAACCGACCTTGCGCGCCCTCGCGGGACGCCCCCGTGAACGCGCCGGGCCGGTAGCCGAAAAGTTCCGCCTCGATCAACGTCTCCGGCAACGCGGCGCAGTTCACGGCCACGTAAGGACGGTCCCGCCGCGGTCCACTGTCATGCACCGCGCGCGCGAACAGGTCCTTGCCGACGCCTGACTCGCCCTGCAGCAGCAACGGGATCGGCTTGTCGAGCACACGACGCGCGCGCAGCACCGCCTGATGCATCGCCGCGTCGCCGAGGTCCAGCGCCTGCAGGGCGTCTTCGACCGGCGCCACGCGTTCGGCATCGATGATCGCGGACGCGGACATCGCGCTGGCGCCCGGATTCGCCCCGGGCGCCCCAGACGCGGCAGGCGCGGCGGGTCGTCGCCAGCCGCGCGGCGCATCGATCCGCAACCACAGCGCGGGCGCGCCGTCGCGGTGGAGCAGACGCGCGCCCTCGCCGCCCTGCCGAGCCCAGTCCATCAACTCGGTCCACCGCACCGGCAGCACCGCCTCCAGAGGACTGGGCCGCGCCGCGTCCGTCCCCAGCCATGCCTGGGCCGCCGCGTTGCAGCCGAGGATCCAGCCGTCCTCGCTCAGCGCGAGCAGGCCTTCGGTCGGCGTCCCCAGTCCTTCCGGCTGGACGTGGATCTGCAGACGCAGTCCGTCCGCGTGCCGTGTCTGGAACAACCGGTGCTCCACCATCCGCGCCGCCGAGCGCACCAGCGCCAGCGTGTGCCGCTGGAAGCCGCGCTGCTCGCCGGAAATGTCGAGCACGCCCAGCACCCGCCCTTGCGGATCGCGGATAGGCGCGGCCGTGCAGCTGAGGAAAGCGTTGCGCTCCAGGAAATGCTCGCCGCCGAGCACCGCCACCGGCCGCTGCTCTGCCAGCGCCGTGCCGATCGCGTTCGTGCCTCGCCAGCGCTCGTCCCAGATCGCGCCGGGTCGCAGCGCCACGCGCTGCGCGCGGTCGACGAAGCGCCCATCGCCGAGCGCCCCCAGCAGCAAGCCCTGCGCATCGGCCAGGATCACGAGCCCGTCGCCGTCGCGGGTCTGCTCGAAGAGGTCTTCCATCACCGGCCGCGCGTGGGCGACCAGTTCATGCTGGCGCTCCAGCGCGCGTTGAAGCTGCGCGCCCGAAGCGTGCGGAGCACCCGGCGGACGCCCGACGGGGCTCAGGCCGAAATCGCGGCTGCGCAGCCAACTGCGGCTCAGGCCTTCCTCTAGCGTCTCGACGCTGAGCCGCCCGGTGTCCAGCAGCTCGCGCCGCGCCGCGCGCAGCAGTCGCGGCGCCAGGGCGCCGCCGCTCGGGGTTTTCACCATGCCGTTGTCTCCTTGCGTGTTCCATTGCGGAACACCTGTCCCGCCGTCGAGGCGTGTGGTCCAGGCTGGACCGATCCTGACCAAAACGGATCGCGATGGGAAGAGGCTTTCCGCCCGGCAAGCAGGGTCTTGCGCGCGAAGCCCGCCTTGGCACGGCCCATGCAACGAGCGTCCCGGCGTCCATCGCCTTCAACAACCACGGAGACAACACCATGATCTACGCCAAGCCCAACGCGGCCGGCGCGCCGTTGCAGTTCAAGAAGCGCTACGACAACTTCATCGGCGGCCACTGGGTCGCGCCGCGCGACGGCCAGTACTTCGACGTGATCACACCCATCACCGGGCAGGTCTTCACGCAGGCGGCGCGCTCGACCGCCGCCGACATCGACCTGGCGCTGGACGCCGCGCACGCCGCCGCCGAGAAGTGGGGCGCCACGCCGGCGGCCGAGCGCGGCAACGTGCTGCTGCGCATCGCGGACCGCCTCGAGCAGAACCTGGAGCTGCTCGCCTACGCCGAGACCGTCGACAACGGCAAGCCGATGCGCGAGACGCTGAATGCCGACCTGCCGCTGGCCGTCGACCATTTCCGCTATTTCGCCGGCTGCCTGCGGGCGCAGGAAGGCGCGCTCAGCGAGATCGACGCCAACACCATCGCGTATCACTTCCATGAGCCGCTGGGTGTCGTCGGCCAGATCATTCCGTGGAACTTCCCGATCCTGATGGCGGCGTGGAAGCTCGCTCCCGCGCTGGGCGCGGGCAACGCGGTCGTGCTCAAGCCGGCCGAATCGACGCCCGTCAGCATCCTGGTCCTGGCCGAGCTCATCGCCGACCTGCTGCCGCCCGGGGTGCTCAACATCGTCAACGGCTACGGCAAGGAAGCCGGCATGCCGCTGGCGCAGAGCAAGCGCATCGCCAAGATCGCGTTCACGGGCTCGACCGTGACGGGCCGCGTCATCGCGCAGGCGGCGGCGACGAATCTGATTCCGGCCACGCTGGAGCTCGGCGGCAAGAGTCCGAACGTCTTCTTCCCCGACATCGCCGCGCAGGACGACGACCTGTTCGACAAGGCGATCGAAGGACTGGTGCTCTTCGCGTTCAACCAGGGCGAGGTCTGCACCTGCCCGTCGCGGGCGCTGATCCATGAATCGATCTACGACAAGTTCATCGCGCGTGCGATCGACCGTGTGAAGGCCATCAAGCAGGGCAACCCGCTGGACACCGACACGATGATGGGCGCGCAGGCCTCGTCGATGCAGCTGGACAAGATCCTGTCCTACCTGGAGATCGGCAAGCAGGAGGGTGCGCAGTGCCTCATCGGCGGCGGACGCGCGCAGCTGGGCGGCGACCTGGCGGGCGGCTACTACATCGAGCCGACCTTGTTCAAGGGCACCAACGACATGCGGATCTTCCGCGAGGAGATCTTCGGGCCGGTGCTCGCCGTGACGACCTTCAAGACCGAAGAGGAGGCGCTGCGCATCGCCAATGACACGCCGTACGGGCTGGGTGCGGGCGTGTGGTCGCGCGACATCAACACGGCCTTCCGGATGGGCAAGGGCATCAAGGCCGGCCGCGTGTGGACCAATTGCTATCACGCCTATCCGGCGCACGCGACCTTCGGCGGCTACAAGGAATCCGGCATCGGTCGCGAGACCCACAAGATGATGCTGGACCACTACCAGCAGACCAAGAACCTGCTGGTGAGCTACTCGCAGAAGAAGCTGGGATTCTTCTGACGGAGTCCTAAGTCCCAAGGCCCGCAGGCACAGAGTGCGGGTGGGGCCGGAATGTTGCTGGGGGTTCCCGGAGGGATGCCCCCTGCGACGTGGAGTGCCCGCGCCAGGCTTCCCGCGGTCGGTCTCCGCTCAGCTCATCCGAAAGACTGCCACGGCCTGAACCAATTGCGTGGCCTGTTTCTCCAGTGAATCGCTCGCCCCGGCGGACCGCTGCACCAGTGCGGCGTTCTGCTGGGTCGTCCGGTCGAGCTCGCTGACGGCCTGGCTGACCTGGGAGATCCCTGCCGCCTGCTCGCGCGTCGCGTTGCCGATCGTGGAGATCAGCGCCGACACGCGCCGCACCTGCTCGACGATCTCCTGCATCGCCTTGCTGGCCTCGTCGACCTGACGTCCGCCGGCCTCCACGCGTTCGACGCTTTCCCCGATCAATTGCTTGATCTCCTTGGCCGCCGCCGCGCTGCGTTGCGCCAGCGATCGCACTTCACTCGCGACCACCGCGAATCCGCGTCCCTGCTCGCCGGCCCGCGCGGCTTCGACCGCCGCATTCAACGCCAGGATGTTGGTCTGGAACGCGATCCCGTCGATGACGCCGATGATGTCGCCGATCCGCTTGCTCGACGTCGTGATGCCCACCATCGTCTCGTTGACGTTGCGCACCACCTCGCCGCCCTGCGCCGCCGCCGCGCTCGCGCCTTGCGCCAGGTCTTCGGCCTGGCGCGCCGCGTCGGCGTTGCTGCGCACGGTGGCGCTCATCTGCTCCATCGACGCCGCCGTCTGCTGCAGGCTGGCCGACGCCTGCTCGGTCCGCGCGCTGATCTCGTTGTTGCCGGTGAGGATGTCGCCGCTCGACGACCGCACCGTCACCACCTGCGCCGCGACGTCGTCGATCACCCAGCGGAACATCAGTCCCAGCTGGTTGAGCGAGCGCAGCGCCATGCCGATCTCGTCGACCCGGTCCATCTGCAGCGGGTCCCGCGTGTCGCCGCTGGCCACGCGTTTCGCGTGCCGCGCGAGCGACTCCAGCGGTCCGACGACCTGCGCCTCCAGGAACCATATCGCCAGCAGCGACACGACCACGAAGGCGCCTATCCACAGGGCCGCGGCGGCGAGTGTCGCGGCGCTCATCCACGCCGACACGATCGCCGCGAGCGTCAGCGCCAGCAGCGGCAGCCGCACCCGCCACCGCACCGGCATGGTCTTGAGCATCGAGGTCCACGCCATCGCGCCGGTGCGCACCAGCACGCCCTTGTGGATGCGCAGGTGCTTCGCGCGACCTTCGCGCATGTCGGCGTAGAGGCGCTCCGCGCCGGCGACTTCCTCGGCCGACGGCCGCGTGCGCACCGACATGTAGGCCACCGGCTGGCCGTTGCGCATCACCGGCGTCGCGTTCGCGCGGACCCAGTAATGGTCCCCGTTCTTGCGGCGGTTCTTCACCAGGCCGGTCCAGGACTCGCCGCCCTGGAGCGTCGCCCACATGTCGCCGAAGGCCTCCGGCGGCATGTCGGGGTGGCGGACGATGTTGTGGGGCTGGCCCAGCAGTTCCTCGGTCGTGAAACCGCTCGCTTCGACGAAGGCCTCGTTGGCGTAGGTGACCCGGCTCTTCGTGTCCGTCGTGGACATCAGCGTGGCGTCGGCGGGGAAGTCGTACTGGCGCTGGGTGACGGGCAAGTTCTTCCGCATGGCGTCCTCCTTGACTGTTGGATGCGGCGCGCTCCCCGCCGTGACCGGTCTGTGGGAGCCCATGGAGCGTATGCAAAGTTCGCTAATCGCGCGAGTCCCTTGCATTTCCTTGACGTTCATAGCCGTCAAGATGAACAAATGTCTGTCGCTTGAACATATGTTTGCATGAAGAAGAAGGCCTCTCTAGAATCCGCCGCCATGACGATCTTCAAGGAACTGTCCTCCAAGGAACAATTGCTGGCGCTGGTCGAAGCCAACCCCTTCATCGGCCAGCAGGAGCTGGCGGAGCGGCTCGGGCTGTCGCGCTCCGCCGTGGCCGGCCATCTGGGGCAGTTGACGCGCGAGGGGCGCATCCTCGGACGAGCCTATGTGCTGCCTCAGCGTCAGCCCATCGTCTGCATCGGGGGCACGAACCTGGACCGCAAGCTGCGCGCGCTCGGCCCGTTGCGCATGGGCAGCTCGAATCCGGCGCGGCAGCATGAATCGGCGGGCGGCGTTGCGCGCAACATCGCGGAGAACCTCGCCCGGCTCGGCCTGCCGGTGCACCTGCTGACCGCCGTGGGCCGCGATGCCGCCGGGCAGACGCTGCTGACTCAGCTGCAGGGGCTCGGCGTCGACTGCGCCGGCTCGCTGCAGGCAGCCGACGCGGCGACAGGGAGCTACACGGCGGTGCTGGATCCCGACGGCGAGCTGTTGCTCGCGCTCGCGCACATGGAATTGACCGACCGGCTCGATCCCGCCTTCCTGCGTCAGACCGCGCCGCAGCGCGCGCCGGCGCGATGGCTGGTCGCCGACCTGAACCTGCCGCGCGAGACGCTCGACGAGCTCCGCGCCGAAGCGCGCCTGCGCGATCAGCGCCTGCTGCTGGTGGCCGTGTCCGAACCGAAGATGGCTCGGCTCGGCGCCGACTTGCGGGGCGTGGCGTTGCTGGTGCTGAACCGCGGCGAGCTGGAGACGCTCGTGGGTCGTGCCTTGCCCGACGACGACGCCCTGCGCGCCGCGTGGCGATCGCTGCGGGACGCGGGACTGCAGCGGCTCGTGATGAGCGACGGCTCGCGGGGCGTCCGCTTTTCAGAGGACGACGGGCTCGTCCTGCTCCCGCCTCCGTTGCTGGAGCCCGCCTCGATCCGCGAGGTCACCGGCGCCGGCGATGCGTTGACCGCCGGCATCGCCGCCGCGCTGCACCGCGACCCGGACGACCTGCGCGGCGCCTGCGCGCTCGGCCTCCAGCTGGCGGCGCTGACACTGCAGAGCGATGCCACCGTCAGCGAGGCGCTGAGTCCCGCGCTGCTCGTCTGACCGACCCATTCTTCGAACTCGAAAGCACCCGCATGAACACGCAAGACCTGATCGATCAGCACCTCATCGACTTCTCGCCCGAGGTCGCCGCCGCGCGCGCTGAAGGCCGGCCGCTGGTGGCGCTGGAGTCCACGATCATTTCGCACGGCATGCCCTATCCGCAGAACGTGCAGACCGCGCGCGAGGTCGAGACGATCGTGCGCGAGCACGGCGCCGTGCCCGCGACGATCGCGGTGCTGGACGGGAAGATCCGCGTCGGGCTGAACGACGCGCAGCTCGAGCTGCTCGGCCAGTCCCCCGACGCGATGAAGCTGAGCCGCCGCGACCTGCCCTTCGCGCTGGCGACGGGCCGCGTCGGCGCCACCACGGTGGCCGCGACGATGATCTGCGCGCGGCTGGCCGGCATCGAGGTCTTCGTCACCGGCGGCATCGGCGGCGTGCACCGCGGCGCGGAAACCTCCTTCGACATCTCCGCCGACCTGCAGGAACTGGCCCGCACGCCGGTGGCGGTCGTCTGCGCCGGCGCGAAGAGCATCCTCGACCTGGCGCTGACGCTGGAATACCTGGAGACGCACGGCGTGCCGGTGCTGTCGGTGGGCCAGGAGAACTTCGCCGCGTTCTACACGCGCGACAGCGGATTGAAAGCGGACTTCCGCATCGACGCGCCCGCGGACCAGGCGCGCTTCCTGCGCACGAAGTGGGCGCTCGGATTGAGCGGCGGCGCGGTGATCAGCAATCCGGTGCCGGCGGCGCATGAAATGCCCCGGGCCGTCATCGACGGTTTCGTCGGACAGGCGCTGAACGAAGCCGCCGCCCAGGGCATCAGCGGCAAGGCCGTCACGCCTTACCTGCTCGCCCGGATCAAGGACCTCAGCGGGGGCGCCAGCCTCGCCACCAACATCGCGCTGGTGAAGCACAACGCCGTGGTCGGCGCGGCGCTGGCCAAGGCACTCCAGGCTGGCTGACGTTCCAATCGCACAGCTTTTCCTCATCTGCGCACAGGATTAACCTGAACGAAATATTCGATGCCGGGGCCGGACCTACTCTTCCGCGCCCCCTCGAAGAGAGTCGTTGGAGATCCTGTTCATGCGCCGCAAGCCCCTTGTCCTGTCCTTGATCGTCGTCCTGCTCGTGGCGGGCGGGGGCTGGTGGTGGAAGTCGCGCGCCGCGTCCCGTGAAGGCGGCGGGGCCGGTCCCACCGCCGCCGCACCGGGCGCTTCGGGCCCCGCCGGCGCGCAGACCGTCGGCGTCGTCACCGCGCAGCGCCGCGACGTCCCCGTGACCGTCGAAGCCTCCGGCACCGTCACCCCGATCAACCAGGTCGACCTGCGCGCCCAGACCACCTCGACCATCCGCGACGTCCTCGTCCACGACGGTCAGACCGTCACCAGGGGCCAGGTCCTCTTCCGCTTCGACGAACGCGCGGACCGCGCCAACCTCGACAAGGCGCGGGCCCAGCTCGCCCGCGACAAGGCCGCCCTCGGCGACCTGCAGCGCCAGTACGAGCGCGCCAAGGACCTGCTGGCGCAGCACTTCGTCGCGCAGAGCGCTGTCGACACCGCACTGGCCAGTCTGCAGGGCGGGCGCAGCCTGATCGACGCGGACGCGGCCGCCGTCGACTCCGCGTCCGTCGCGCTCAGCTACAACGAGATCCGCGCGCCCTTCTCCGGCCGCGCCGGCGCCGTCAACGTCTGGCCCGGCAGCCTGGTCCAGGCCAGCGCCACCGGCACGCCGCTGGTCAACATCGTCCAGATCGATCCGATCGCGATCAGCTTCAACCTGCCCGAGACCGAGCTCGCGCCCGTGCTCGACGCGATGCGCCCGGGCGCCACCGGCGCACAGGTCACGCCCCCCGAGGTGCAGGTCGTCCTGCCGTCGATTGAAGGCGGTCCCTCCCGCCAGGACAGCAAGGGCGGCAAGTCCGTCGAATCCGTGGCCAGCGGCAAGCTCACCTTCGTCGACAACCTCGTCGACGCGAGCACCGGCACCATCAAGCTGAAGGCCGAGTTCACCAACGACGCGCAGAAGCTCTGGCCCGGCCAGTACCTGCGCGTGCGCATGACGCTGCGCAGCATGAAGGACGCGATCGTGATCCCGCAGGCCGCGATCATCCTGCGCGGCAACGACCGCCAGGTCTACGTCGTCGGCCCCGACAAGACGGCCCAACTCAAGCCGGTGAAGCTGCGCTACACCTTCGGCGAGATGGCCGTCGTGGACGGCGTCGATGCGGGCGCGACCGTGGTGCTCGATGGCAAGCAGAACCTGCGCCCCGGCACCCCGCTGCGCACGCAGCCCGCCGCCGTGGATCCCGCGGCCGCCGCGCGCCTGGCCGCGGCCTCGGCCGCCGCGGGCGGCGGCGCCTCTGTCACCGACATCGCGGCGCCTTGACATGAATCTCACCGAACTCTTCATCCGCCGGCCGGTCATGACCGTGCTGCTGAACGTCGCGCTGGTCGTCGCCGGCATCGCCGCCTGGAGCCGCATCCCGGTCGCCGCGCTGCCCAGCTTCAACACGCCGGTCATCAATGTGCAAGCCACGCTGCCCGGCGCCAGCCCCGAGACGATGGCCTCCTCCGTCGCGCTACCGCTGGAGAAGCAGTTCTCCACCATCGCCGGCATCACGACGATCTCCTCGACCAACACGCTGGGCAACAGCTCGCTGACCCTGGAGTTCGACGCCGCGCGCGACATCGACGCCGCCGCGGTCGACGTGCAGGCCGCCCTGTTCCGCTCGCTGCGCGCGCTTCCGGTCGAGATGACGACGCCGCCGTCCTACCGAAAGGTCAACCCGGCCGATGCGCCGGTGCTGCTGGTGGCGCTGACCTCGCCCTCGATCAACCTGTCCGAGCTCAACGACTACGCCGAGAACCTCATCACCCCCAGCCTGTCGACCATCGACGGCGTCGCGCAGGTGTCCATCTACGGCCAGAAGCGTTTCGCGGTGCGCATCAAGGCGCGCAACGAGCTGCTCCAGCAGCGCAACATCACGCTCGACGAGTTGCAGGCCGCCATCAAGGGCGCGAACGCCAACACGCCCGTGGGCACGCTGGACGGCGCGCGCCAGACGCTGACCATCCAGGCCAACAAGCAACTGCGCGACGCCAACGCCTTCGGCGGCATCGTCGTGGCCACGCGCAACGGCGCGCCGGTGTTCCTGCGCGAGGTCGCCGACGTCGAGGACAGCTACGAGACCGTCAAGTCCTTCTCCAACTTCAACGGCGAGCGCTCCATCGTGCTGGCCGTGCAGCGCCAGCCCGACGCCAACACGGTGAAGGTCGTCGACGCGGTGAAGGCGATGCTGCCGCGCTTCGCCGCGCAGCTGCCGGCCTCGGTGCAGATGAGCACGCTCAACGACCGCTCGGTGTCGATCCGCGAAGGCCTGCACGACGTCTACTTCACCCTCGCCCTGACGGTCGCGCTGGTCGTGATGGTGATCTTCCTGTTCCTGCGCCGCATGGTCGCGACGCTGATCCCGACGCTGTCGCTGCCGATCTCGCTGATCGGCGCGGTGACGCTGCTGTTCGCGCTGGGCTACAGCCTGGACAACATCTCGCTGCTGGGCATCACGCTGGCCGTGGGCCTGGTCGTCGATGACGCCATCGTGATGCTGGAGAACATCTACCGCCACGTCGAGGACGGCATGGCGCCCTTCGACGCCGCGATCCGCGGCGCGCGCGAGATGGCCTTCACCATCCTGTCGATCTCGATCTCGCTGATCGCCGTGCTGATCCCGATCTTCTTCATGCCGGGCGTGATCGGCCTGCTGTTCCACGAGTTCGCCGTCGTCGTCTCGCTGGCGATCGGCGTGTCTGCCGGCGTGTCGCTGACGCTGGTGCCCATGCTGTGCAGCCGTTTCCTCAGCAGCCACCATGAGGTCGAGGAGAACGCGCTCGGCCGCACTTTCGAAGCGGGCTTCGGCTGGGTGCTGAACAAGTACACCGCCTCGCTCGATTGGGCGCTGGCCCGCCGCTGGGTCGTCGGCGTGGTGGCGCTGGCCACCTTCATCGCCAGCGCGTGGCTCTGGATCGTCATCCCCAAGGGCTTCTTCCCGGAAGAGGACATCGGCCAGATCCAGGCCAGCACCGAAGCGGCCGAGGACATCTCCTTCGCCGCGATGACGGTGCTGCAGGAGCGTGTGGCCAAGATCGTGCAGGACGATCCGTCGGTATCGTCGGTCTCCGCCGCGGTGGGCGGCGGCGGGGGCGGCGGCAACGTCAACACGGGGCGACTCTTCATCAACCTGAAGCCGCGCGCCGACCGTCCGGCGATGCCGCAGGTGCTGGAGCAGTTGCGCAGGAAGCTGCGCGGCGTGCCCGGCATCGCGGTCTACCTGCGGCCGGTGCAGAACCTGCAGCTCGGCGGCCGGCAGTCCAAGAGCCGCTACCAGTTCACGCTGCAGTCGGTCAGCACCGGCGAGCTCAACACCTGGGCCGTGAAGCTGCAGGACAAGCTGCGCAACGACCCGGTGTTCCGCGACGTCACCAGCGACTCGCAGCTGCGCGGGCTGCAGGCCAACCTCGTGATCGACCGCGAGCGCGCCACGCTGCTGGGCGTGCAGATGCAGGACCTGCGCAACGCGCTGTACTCGGCTTTCGGCGAGCGCCAGGTTTCCAGCATCTACGCGGAGAGCAACACCTACCAGGTGATCATGGAGGCGACCGACAGCGACCGGCTCAGCGAGGATGCCTTCGACAAGATCTATCTGCGCGGCCGGAACAGCACGATGGTGCCGCTGACGGCCTTCGCGAGCGTGAAGCGCGAGCTCGGCCCGACGGCGGTCAACCACCAGGGCCAGCTGCAGGCGATCACGCTGAGCTTCAACCTCGCGCCCGACGTGCCGCTAGGCAACGCGACGGCGAAGATCGACCAGTTCACCCAGGACGTCGGCCTGCCGCCGTCCATCATCACCAGCTACGGCGGCGACGCGGCGGTGTTCAAGGACTCGCAAGGCGGACAGCTGCTGCTGATCGTGCTGGCGATCGCGGTGATCTACGTGCTGCTGGGCGCGCTCTACGAGAGCTACATCCACCCGCTGACCATCCTGGCGGGGCTGCCGTCCGCGGCGGTGGGCGCGCTGCTGACGCTGCAGCTCGCGGGCATGGAGCTCACCATCATCGCGACCATCGGCATCCTGATGCTGGTGGGCATCGTGAAGAAGAACGCGATCATGATGATCGACTTCGCGCTCGACGCGCAGCGCAACGGCGGCATGACGCCGCGGCAGGCGATCCGCGAGGCCTGCATCCTGCGCTTCCGCCCGATCATGATGACGACGCTGGCCGCGCTGATGGGCGCGCTGCCGATCGCGCTGGGGCTGGGCGCCGGCGCGGAACTGCGCCAGCCACTGGGGCTGGCGGTGGTGGGCGGACTGATCCTGTCGCAGGCGGTGACGCTTTACATCACGCCGGTGATCTACCTGGCGCTGGACCGGTTCAGCGGCAAGGGCCCGGATACGCGGGAAGTGGCGCAGACGCGGTTGACCGAGCATCCCCATCACCCGGCTACAGGCCACGCGGATTGACGCGCTCGCGGACGCGCCGGGACGGCCGTCGCGGCGCGCCCACGGAGCGAACAGGGAACGCAGGACGTCGGGAGACAACTCAAGCGCGATGCTGATCGGCCCCCACTCCTTCTCATCAAAGTTCCTCTCGGAGATCGACACCGCGGACGCGTCTCCTCCCACCAGCCTCCAGGCCGGCCCGCACGAGCTGGGCGTGTTCGGATCCAGCAGCGTCGATCCGCCGCCAGCGAGCGGATGGTGGTACGACCCCGCCCGTCACGGGAATCCGGAGGCGTTCGCGACGAGCCGGGACTTCCGCCATTTCGCGACACAGTTCGACGACCACCTTTGGGTGCTCCTCACCGAGCTCGCCGGGAGACCCGGTGCTCGACAGCTGATGATGTTCGGCAAACGAGTGACCACCGTCGATCCTGCCGGCACCAATCCCGCCTATGGCGCGACCGCGCACCTTCTGTACAGAGGCGGCGCCGAAGCCCTCGTCCGCATCGTCCAGCACGTACAGCAGCGGCAGCTGCCTCGGGAGACCTGTGCAACCGCACTGGAGGAACTCGCGACGCAGTTGGACGATTGCGCCCCCGGCGCCTTGAGCGCGCTGGTCACGACGGAATCACGGCTGGGTTCAGGCCGTCTCCATCTAGGCGGGAGCTTCCGCACCTTCACGGGGCGCGTCGTCGAACAAGTCGCCATCGAGGTCATCGACCAGCACTACGCGCAGGAGCTTCAAAACGCGCCCGGCTCGCACCGGCATCTCGTGGCCGGCCTGCAGTCCGTCCTGCTTCGGAAGATGGGCTTTGCCTGGCGAACGGCTCCCGACGAATTCGCGCCCGACGCATCGCGCTTCCCGCCGTCGCTGATCACGGATGCCCTCAATCGACTGCTCGGCCAATGCCATCCCGACGCCGTCGTGCGCCTCATGGCGGAGCAGTACCTCTCGCGCTTCCAGGAGGCGATGCGGCAGGAAGATACGCCGGGCCCGGGCACACCGAAGGGTCTCGGCGAACGCGTCCAGAGGTGCACGGCGACGCTGATGGCCGAGTTCGGCGATCCGCCGCCGCTCGAGGCCCTGTTGCAGGAATGCGCGAACACCGGTGTCTATGGTCCGAGGAGCGACACCGCTGGGATCGAACGCCATTTCGTGGATCGACTCGGCGAGGCCGGCTTGATCCGCGGCGGACCAGTATCGTGGTCGCGCATCCGTGCGCGGCATGCCGCGGTGCGCCCGTTGGACCTGCGGCTGGTGACTGCAGGGAGCGCGCCATGAGCGCGCGGACGTTCAGCGCGGCGGCTTGAACGCGTTGCGCTCGCGCGCCGCGGCCTCACGACCGATGCATCCCGGCGCGTGGTCATTGATCAGCCCCATCGCCTGCATGAACGCATAGACGGTCGTCGGTCCGACGAACTTCCAGCCGCGCTTCTTCAGTTCCTTGGAGAGCTTCACCGACGTCTCCGACGTCGCCCGCACATTGCCGCCCTCCTCCGGATCCTCGAAGCGCCAGAAGAACGCCGCCAGCGAGCCGGCTTCCTTCTGCAGCTCCAGCGCGCGGGACGCGTTGTGGATCGCCGCTTCGATCTTGCCGCGGTGGCGAACGATGCCCTCGTCCGTGAGCAGCCGTGCGACGTCGGCTTCGCCGAACGTCGCGACCTTGGCGATCTCGAACTGCTTGAACGCCTTCCGGAAGTTCTCACGCTTGGCGAGGATGGTCCGCCACGACAGGCCCGACTGGAATCCTTCCAGGCAGAGCTTCTCGAACAGCCGCCGGTCCTCGTGGACGGGGTAGCCCCACTCGCTGTCGTGATAGTCGCGGTACATGTCGAAGCCGGGGGCCTCGCACCACTTGCATCGCCACTGGCCGTCGGGGCCCTGCGCCAATCGATCGCTCATCGCCGCCTCTCCGGGTCTGGACTCAGCCCGCCTTGTAGAACACCGCCTCGTCCCTCGGCCAGGTGTGGACGCGAGCCTCGATCAGGTCGAGCACATGAACGAAGCCGTTGCCCGCGCCGTAGTAAGGATCGGGCACCTCGTCCAGGCCCAGCCCGTTCATGCCGGCGAGGAACAGCCCCAGCTTCGCCGGCGAGACCGCGGGCTTCGCCGCCTTCAGGCCGCGCAGCACGTTGCGGTCCATCGCCAGGATCAGGTCGTAGCGGTCGAAGTCGCCGGTCTTCACCTGCCGCGAGCGCCAGCGCCGGTCCATGCCGTAGCCGCGCTGTTCCAGCACGGCCAGCGCGCGCTTGTCGACCGGATGCGCGCGCGAGGACGCGAACACCCCCGCCGAGTGCACCTCGGTCAGGCCGAGTTCGCCGGCGCGCAGGCGCAGCACCGCCTCGGCCATCGGGGAGCGGCACAGGTTGGCCGCGCAGACGAGCAGCAGTCGGGTCACCGGGATCAACGCGGCCGGGCTTCCGGGCTCAGAGCGCCAGCTCGGCGCGCATGGCGTCGATGACGCTCTTGTAGTCGGGCTTGCCGAAGATCGCCGAGCCCGCCACGAAGGTGTCCGCACCCGCGGCCGCGATCTCGCGGATGTTGTCGACCTTCACGCCGCCGTCGATCTCCAGGCGGATGTCGCGGCCACTGGCCAGGATCATCGCCTTGGCCTGCTGCAGCTTCTTCAGCGCGCCGGGAATGAAGCTCTGGCCGCCGAAGCCCGGGTTGACGCTCATGATCAGCACCAGGTCGACCTTGTCGATGACCCACTCCAGCACGTCCAGCGGCGTGGCCGGGTTGAACACCAGACCCGCCTGCGCGCCCTCGGACTTGATCAGCTGGATCGTGCGGTCGACGTGCTGGCTGGCTTCGGGATGGAAGCTCACCAGGTTCGCGCCGGCGCGGCAGAAAGCCTGCGCCAGGCTGTCCACCGGCTGCACCATCAGGTGGACGTCGATCGGCGCCGGCGTGCCGTCGGGCTTCACCGCATGCTTCTTCAGCGCCTCGCAGACCATCGGCCCGAAGGTCAGGTTGGGCACGTAATGGTTGTCCATCACGTCGAAATGGATCCAGTCCGCGCCGGCAGCCAGCACGTTGCGGACTTCCTCGCCCAGGTTGGCGAAATCGGCGGACAGGATGCTGGGGGCGATGCGGTAGGTGGGCGGATTCATGGCGGGGCGGGCGGCAGAGCCGCTGGCGGGGAAAAACGACGATTGTAGAAAGGCTGTCGTGCGTCGGCGCGCCCGCTAGCGGTAACGCTCCGAGAGCCGTGCGATCTCGCCGGAAGCGCTGATCTGGCGCAGGCGGTCGGTGAGCCGCTCCACCACCGCCTCGGGCAACTGGCGGGAGACGACGACGTACTGGGTCTCCTCTTCGAAGACCTGCGGCCCGATGCGCACGCGCGAGTCCAGGCCCGCGCCGCGCGCGGCCTGGCGCAGGTTGAAATCCTGGCCGTACACGCCCGCGGCGCGGCCGCGCACCAGCATCTGCAGCGCTTCCTTGTCGCTGCGCGCGGATTCGATGAAAGCCACGTCCGCCTCCTGCAGCGTCGCGGCCAGCTTGGTGCCTTGCGCCAGCAGCAGGGGTTGGCGGCGCGCGAAGGCGCGCAATTCGTCCCAGGTGCGCGGCGCGCGCTCGTCGCCGGCGCGCATCGCCAGCACATGCGAGATGCGGTACAGCGGCACCGGCAGGTAACGCATCAGCGCATGGCGGTGTTCGGACTTGAGCAGGCAGAAGAAGACGTCGAGATCGCCGTTGCTCAGCATCAGCTCCAGGCGCCGCAGCGGCACCTGCCGGTGCAGGCCCTCGATGTGGAGGTCCGGATCGGTCCGCATCACGGCGGCGGCGATCTCGCCGCACAGGCCGGGACGCTGGGGATCGCCCGACGCGTACTTGGCCGGCGCGCCCGCCTGCGCGGCGCTGCGCAGCGTCATCGATCCTGTCGCCCCGGCGCCCGACGCCGCGGGCGTCGGAGGCCCGGACGGTGCCGCCATCGCCGAATTCGCCGCGACCCCGCTGAGATCGACGCCGACGGCGGCGGCCACGCCGACCAGCGCGCAGCCGCGCGCCATGGCCTGGCGTCGATTGGGTCGGGGAACTGCCGTCGGGTGTCCTGCCCTTGTCTCCATGACGGATGGCGCCGGAGGCGTGCCGGTCGCGTTGGTGGTCCGTTCGAGCGGGTTCTGGTTCTGCTCTGTGCGGTAACCAGCATAGCCCACGACGGGCCCGGGAGATTCCCTAGAATCCGCCGATGGCACATCCGCACTTCCATTGCAGCGTGGCCGTCGAGCCGATCGCCGACCAGACCTTCCCGGACCGCAACGAGTTTGCCTACGGCTACACCGTGACGATCGAGAACCGGGGCGACGTCACCGCCCAGCTGATCGGCCGCCACTGGACCATCGTGGACGGCAACGGCAAGGTGCAGGAAGTGCATGGGCTGGCCGTCGTCGGCCACCAGCCGCTGCTGCAGCCGGGCGAGCGCTTCCAGTACAGCTCCTGGGCCCAGATCGCGACCCGCCACGGCACGATGAGCGGCCGTTTCCTGTGCGTCACGGACAAGGCCGAGGTCTTCCACGCCGACGTGCCCGAGTTCCTGCTGGCCGACTCCGGATCCCTGCATTGATGTTCCGACGCCAGGGCTGGGACCTCACCGCGCTGCTGAACGCGGCGCATCCGCAAGCGCCGCTCGCCGAGCGCAACCTCTGGCTGGTGCGATTGATCGAATGGCTGCGCCACGCGCCGCTCAAGGACGACCGGGCGCCCGCGCCGGCCGGTGACGAACCGGCGGCGCCCGCGGCGCCGTCAGCCCCGCTGCCGATCCGCCGCCTCCGCTACCTGCTCCGCATGCTGGAGCGCCACCCGGATCACGCGAAGGCCTTTGCCGAGGTCATCGCCAGCGTCTGGGCCGACGTCGACGCGATCAGCCTGTTCGCCGAGGTCGGCTTCGCCCCGCGCATGGCGCTGTGGAACGAATTCCTCGGCCGGCTGCGCCGGCGCCTGCTGCCGCTGAGCGCGGATACCAAGGACCTGTCCGAACTCTTCGAGCTGCTGTTCCCGCACGAGGCCGATGAGCAGTGGATCGCCGCCGTCGACGACGAGTTGCTGCAGCGGCTGGGTCTGCTGTTCGCCGGCGCGCCGGAAGGCGACTGGCGCGAGGAGATGCGCGCCGCGATCACGGTGCTGGTGAGCTCGGTGCGCTCGGCCGGCCTGTCCGGCGCGCTGCGCGTGCGCATGGATCCGCTGCTGCTCGCGCGCCGGCCGTTCCGCAACCTCGCCACGGCCTGGGAGCAGGTCGAGCATGCGCTCGTCGAGAACGACCGGGCCGCCCTCCCCGGCCAACTGCAATACCTGCGCGGCCTGCTCGACGAATGCCGGGCGGCGGTGCGCTCCGTGCCGGATCACCTCGAGGAACACGGTGTTTCGGTGGACCTGATGTTCGGCGTCGAGCAGATGCAGGCGCGGCTGCGCCGCGTCGAGGACCTGCTGGCGGTGCTGCTGGCGGATCACCCGCAGCGCGAGCTGCTGCGGCTGGTGGCGGCGCTGGTGGCGGTCGTGCACGACCGGCGCAGCATCCGCACGCTGTTCGCGCGGCACTACTCGCTGCTGGCGCGCAAAGTCGCCGAACGCAGCGCCGAGACCGGCGAGCACTACATCACCCGCAACCGCGAGGAATACGGCGACATGCTGCGCCGCGCCGGCGGCGGCGGGCTGGTGATCGCGGGCACGACCTTCATGAAGTTCGCGATCATGGCGCTGGGCCTGTCCGCGTTCTGGGGCGGGTTCTGGTCCGGCGTGAACTACGCGGGCAGCTTCGTGCTCATCCTGCTGCTGCACTGGACCGTCGCGACCAAGCAGCCTGCGATGACCGCGCCCGCGCTGGCCGACAAGCTCCGCCACATCGACAGCGAGCCCGGCCTGCAGGCCTTCGTCGACGAGGTCGCGCACCTGTTCCGCTCGCAGACGGCGGGGATCATCGGCAACCTCGCGCTGGCGGCGCCGATGGTGCTGGTCGTGCAGCTGGCGGCATGGTTGAGTTTCGGCAAGCCGCTGGTCGGCGCCAAGGAAGCCGAGCACGTGCTGCATTCGCTGACGGTGCTGGGGCCGTCGCTGCTCTTCGCCGCCTTCACCGGGGTGCTGCTGTTCGCGTCCAGCCTGATCGCGGGCTGGGTCGAGAACTGGTTCGTCTTCCACCGCCTGGACAGCGCAATCGCGTGGAACCCGCGCATCGTCGCGCGGCTGGGCGCAAGCCGGGCGGCGCGCTGGTCCCGCTGGTGGCGCGACAACATCTCCGGACTGACCGCCAACATCAGCCTGGGCCTGATGCTCGGCCTGGTGCCGGCGCTGCTGGGCTTCTTCGGCCTGCCGATCGAGGTCCGCCACGTCACGCTGTCCACCGGCCAACTGGCCGCCGCGGCCGGCGCGCTGGGACTCGACGTCTTGAAGCACTGGCCGTTCTGGCTCTGCGTGATCAGCATCCTGGGGACCGGCGTGCTGAACGTGGGCGTCAGCTTCTTCCTGGCGTTCAAGGTGGCGCTGCGCTCCCGCGGGATCCGGCTGGCCGATCAGAAGCGCGTGCGCGGGGCGATCTGGGCCCGCATGCGCCGTCAGCCGATGAGTTTCCTGGTCCCGCCGAAGGGGTGAGGCGACAGGTCGGACGCGGCGTCGCTCAGCCGGCGTCGCTGTCGTCGGGACGCTCTCCGCGCTTGCGGCCGGAGAACATCGTCCACCAGACGATGAAGATGAGCAGCGCGAGGGCGCCGAGCGCCTCCAGCAAAATCACGCCCATGATTCGTGGCCCGATCCGTTGCAGAACTCGCCGCTGGAACGCGGCGCTGGCGATTCTAGGCGCGCTGGGCGCCGCATCCGCCGCCTTGTCCGGCGCCTTGTCCGGCGCCCTGTCCGCGGCACTTCTCGTTCCCGCGACCGCTGCGGCGGCATCGACGATCGATCCCGAGAAACTGCTCAACGGCCAGGACGACAGCGCCGGCCGGCGCGTCCTTCGACGCGAACGCTCGCGCTGGGTCGCGGCCCTGTGGAGCGAGCTGCCCGGCTGGGGCGAGGACCGCGCCCTGGAATGGTGGCCCGCGCTGCTGCGCGGCTGCGAGAAGCCCATGCCCGGCTGGAGCGCGATCTGCGCGCAGGCCCGCGCCTACAAGCCGGGCAGCGACTGGGACGCCATGGTCTGGCTGATGAAGCACCTGCAGCCCTATCGTGTCGAGTCGCCGGACGGTCAGCGCGACGGCGTGGCGACCGGCTACTACGAACCCGAGCTCGCGGCGCGGCGCCAGGCGCTGGGGGATTTCCGCGTTCCGTTGCTGGCCCCGCCGCAAGACCTGGCACAGCGCAAGCCTTACGACACGCGCCAGCAGATCGAGAGCAACGCGGCGCTGTCGCGGCTCAGCCTGGCCTGGGTGCAGGACCCGCTGGACGCGCTGGTGATGCAGATCCAGGGCAGCGGCCGGCTGCGCGTGACCGAACGCGACGGCAGAAGCCGCTGGGTGCGGCTGTCCTTCGCGGCGCACAACGAGCAGCCCTACCGGTCGATGGGCCAGTGGCTGATCGCCCAGGGCGAGTTGCGGGCCACGGAGGCGTCGTGGCCGGGCATCAAGGACTGGGGGCGCCGCAATCCGCAGCGGCTCAAGGAGGCGATGTGGGCGAACCCGCGATACGTCTTCTTCCGCGAGGAACCGTTGCCCGATCTGGCGGTCGGCCCGCGCGGGGGTCAGGGCGTGCCGCTGACGCCGGGGCGCTCGATCGCGGTGGACAAGGCGAGCATCCCCTACGGCACGCCGGTCTGGCTGGACACGACCGAGCCGCTGTCGACGACGCCGATGCGGCGGCTGGTGATGGCGCAGGACACCGGCGCGGCGATCGTCGGCGCGGTGCGGGCGGACTACTTCTGGGGCTGGGGCGAGGCGGCCGAGACGCAGGCCGGCCGGATGAAGCAGCCGCTGCGCCTGTGGGTGCTGTGGCCGCGCAACAGCTGACCCTGCCTTACCCAACGAGGGGGGATGGCATGGCGGTACGGGCGACGCTAGGATCGCGCGCCGCGATGCGAACGTTCGGGTTTTCCTGTGCGATCGGACCGCGCGACAACAACCAAACGATCTCTCGAGGGAAACTCAATGATCCGTACTTCTACGGCCTGGCGCGCGCTGGCCGCCGTCGGCGTGGCCGCCCTGCTGAGCGCCTGCGCGCCGGCCAGCTATCTCGTGAAGACGCCGGCGCCGTCCGGCCTGAAGGGCACCGGCCAGGCGCCGGCCGACACCACCATCACCGTGGTGGACCTGCGCAAGGGCGCCGAGCGCGACTTCAGCACCGGCATCCTGCCCGCCGGCCTGCGCACCGATCAAGGTCCGATCCAGGCCCCGGTGTTCCTGGCGGAGACGCTGCAGGCGGAACTGGCCTCGCGCGGCATCAACGCCAAGGTCAAGACGGGCGAGACCGGTCAGCCGGCGCTGTCGCTGCAGAGCTTCCGGATGCTGAACCACCGCTCCAACGGCTTCTCGCCGTTCGTGACCTTCACCTACCTGTCGGCCGACATCGACACGCCGTCGGGCAAGAAGCGCGTGACCAGCTTCGTCAAGCGCGGCAAGGTGCCGGTGTGGAGCTTCGAGGAAGTCATCGAACCGACGATGAACCAGCCGCTGAGCCTGGCCGTCAAGGAACTGGCGAGCAAGATCGCGGCGCAGGCCTACGGCTGGAAGGCCAGCGACGCGGAAGTGCAGCGCCTGCTGGACAAGCTGACCAGCGACAAGCTGGCCGGCGACGCCTACCTGGACGTGTACGCGCTGGGCTTCAGCAACAGCCCGAAGGCGGTGGACCGCATCGTCGAGCTGACCCGTCACGGCGACGAGTACGTGCGACTGGCTGCGATCTCGTCGGTCGGCACGCTGGGCGCGACCGGCCAGATGGGCATGCTGAAGACGCTGTATGAGCGTCGCGACGGCGTGTGGGCGGACCGCGCGATGGCGCTGAAGTCCATCGGCGACCTGGGTACGCCGGATTCGCGCGCCTACCTGGAAGTCGAACTGAAGCGCTGGGAGACCGGTGACAGCAGCAAGGAAGCGATCTGGACGGCGCAGATCATCCGCCTGTACCTGTGATCCGCTGATCCGTTGATGTTCTGATCCTGCGGTCGCCTGACCGCAGGACTGTCGCGCCGCCGGCTGGGAAGCTGGGCGGCGCGATCGTTTTTACTCGGTGACCTGGACGCCTTTCCAGAAGGCGACGCGGTCCTTGATCTCGGCGGCGGCCTCCGAGGGTTCCGGGTAATACCAGACGGCGTCCGGGTTCATGTCGCCGTGGACCATCAGGCTAAAGTAGTGCGCCTGGCCCTTCCAGGGGCAGGACGTGCGGTGATTGCTGAACGTGGTGAACTCGCGCTTCAGCGAGGCGACGGGGAAGTAATGATTTCCCTCGACCACCACGGTGTCGTCGCTTTCGGCGATGACTTCGCCGTTCCAGATTGCCTTCATTCCAACTCCTCGTGCTCAAACGTTATTTCGCCCATCGGGGCAAGGACATCTTCGTGACCGCCGGCTCCGCGAGAGACCTGGCGCCCGGCAGTTTCGGGATCTGCGCGATCGGGGGCGGCGCGGAAGGCTGGTCCGTCGTCCACGTCGGCCCGGACGGCGACGCCGCCGACCTCGGCGGGGAGTACTACTTTGCCACCTCCGAGGAAGCCCTCGCGTTCCTGAAGGAACTCATCGACCTGATGGTGGACGGCGGGGAGCCGGAAGGCTTGGACGAGTGACCCCTGGATGAGGCGATTTCCCGTTCAGATCAACTCAGAATTCGAGGCGATTCTCAGCCCCATCGTCTCGCGTACCTGGCGGGCGGTGGGTGCGGCGGAAGGCGCGCTCTCGGCCGTCTCACCAGCAGATCGACTCCTGCTGGAGATCGAAGGCTGGTGCGGGAACGCACTGGCGACGGCCTTGATCGAAGGCGAGCGCTACGACCCGAAATCGCTGCGTGACTCCGTCGAACACCGCGTGCGACGGCACAAGCCCTTGTGGGCACCCTCCCCACCCCATGTGGAGGGATTGCTCGACGTCATGGACGACGCCGTCTGCCGCGCCGACGAACCGCTCACCGAAGAGCGGCTCTGCCTCTGGCAGGCAACCCTGTTCCCACGCGGCTATCTCGACGCCAAACCGATCTTGACGGGGCAATACCGTCTCGACGGGATGGACATCGTGAGCGGACCTCCTGGCAATCGGACCGTCCACTACACCGCACCGCCACCGGAACTCGTCCCGGCACAGATGCGAGCTTTCATCGAATGGTTCAACGCGCCGAAGACGTTGGATCCGCTCGTGATCGCAGCCGTGGCACACCTATGGTTCGAAACCATCCATCCCTTCGAGGACGGCAACGGTCGGGCTGGCCGAGCGCTGATCGATCTGCTGATGGCCAGGCAGATGGGGACCGCCACGCGTCTGGTCCGCACGTCGGAGCGTCTGCTCGAAAAGCGTGGCGAGTACTACGAGGGGCTCCGGGCAACCCAGCACGGTGAAGCACCTGTCAAAGCCTGGGTCGTGTGGTTTCTGGAGCAGGTGCGCGCATCGTGCGAACGCGCAACGCAAGCCATCGACGAGAGGTTGGCCAAGTCCCGCTTCTGGGCACAACATGAAAGCCACGACATCGGGCCGCGCCAACGCGCCATGCTGAACACGCTGATCGACGCGGGACCCGCGGGAATCGAAGGCGGCATGAGCACGCGCAAGTACGAGCAGATCGGCGAGACCTCGCGCGCCACCGCTTCCCGGGAGTTGCTGGAGCTGGAAGCGCTCGGGTGTCTGCGGCGCTTTGGCGCCGGCAGGTCGACCCACTATCAGGTCGCCATCGACGGCTGGGGCCCAGCACCAGCCTGATCGCTCACAACGGCTTCAGATCCTCCCCCACCACCCGCACCAGCAGGCCCTTGCCGTCGGGCGTCACGCGGAACTCCCCGTACTTGGCCGGCTGCCAGCGGTCGGCCTCGCCTTCCTTGAAGAACCAGGCGTCGGAGACGAAGGTCCATCGGCCGTCCTTGGGGGTGAGCTCCAGCAGTTGCGTGCCGGCCGGAGGCGCTTCATCGGGATCGAGGGCCTTCGCCGACAGCACGACGCCGCGCGCATCGACCACCGCAGCGAGCAGCGGTCGACGTCCCCACAACGGCGGCGCGTCTCCCGCGCGCGAGGTCCAGTCGAACGCTCCCGCACGATTGCGTCCGCCGACGGATGGCAGGTCGTAGTTCAGCCACATGTAGTCGCCCTGCATGAGCGAGCGCGGATCGACCGGCGCCAGCTTGACGAAGACGGGCCGGCCCTCGGCGATCGTCCGCTCGCGCGCGGCGATCAGGACGTTCACGAGGATCAGCGCCAGCACACCCGCGCCGATCAGCACCGCCCTCGCGCCGCGCAATGCCAGTGCCGGACGCGCGCCCTCTTCCGCCGATGACAAGGCCGGATGCCAGGCCAGCCAACGCACCCAGGCCGCCAGCACCGCGCCGGCGGCGACCAGCGCCAACGACTTGTGAGCGAGCGGCAATTGCCATTCGTAGTACAGCGCCCCGATCGCCCACACAGCTGCTGCGCCCGCCAGCGCAGCAAGGCGCCAGCGGCGTGTCGACGCCATGAGCGCCAGCACCAGCAGGATGCCGCCGAGCGCCGGCATCAGCGTGGCAAGCGCCACCACCACGAACAGCGGCGGAGCCAAGCGCGCGGAGCCCGCAGGACGCCACCGACGCCACAGCCACCCGGCCGCGACCACCGTTAGCAACACCGACACGATCCTCGACGCCCAGATCAGCGTCAGGTCCGATGCCGCCAGTCCCGGCGTCGCGCCCCGGAAGAGGCTTCCGAACGCTGCGCCTGCCGCGAACGACCAGCCTGCCGCCATGGCAAAAGCCGCAAGCACCGCCACCCACCAGCCGGTCAGTACCGGTTCTAGCAACGCAGCCTGACGGGCTGACGGCGCGTGCCGTCCGGCCTGATGCTGCAGCGCCAGCAAGGCCACGCCCACGAGCAGCAACAGCGTGGCCAACGCCCAGCCGATCCCGCCATGCCGTTCATACCAGGTGAGCGAGAACACTTCCTTGAACACCAGATGGCCGAGATGCGCCAACGGCGCGGCCATCGCCGCACCGAGCAGCACCCGCATCCACGACGCGTTCAGCAGCAGGACCAGTCCGACACCGAGCAGCAGCGCGACGACATCGAGTCCCGCCGGGGGCAGGTCTTTCCCCAGCGCGAAGAACAGCAGCACCAGCCCCGTGATCAGCAGGGGCACGGCGGCCTGTTCCAGGAACAGCGCGATCCCGCGCGATCGCAGCATCAGCACCGACAGGACGATCAACGAAACGCCGAAGAAGTAGCCGACGCCCTCGCGCTCGATGGCGGAGCCGAACAGCGCGAAGAACATGGCCAGGAAAGGCACCGCGGCCAGCCAGGCCCCGAGCGCCGTCAACAGCACGACGGGCCAGGGCCGCGGCGTTTCCGGCGTATCGGCCGGCGCAAGTCCCTCTGCCCGGGCCTGTTCGATCCAGGTCCCGCCGCTCATGCCCGCGCCTCCGCGGAACGCAGGCGCCGCATGATCAGGCTGACGCTGCCGGCCAGCAGCGCGCACGCCACCAGCGCGATGAGGAAGTAGCCGCCGACGTCCCCCTTCCCATCGGCGATCCATCGCGCGAATCCGGCCACAAGCAAGGTATCGACCGCCAGTGCCAGCGCGCTCATCGCATAGACCTCGCCGCGGCGCCACGCCAGCACGAGGCCGACAGCCATCACCCCGAGGCCGAGGAAGAACTGCGGCGCCACGTCCCTCGCGAACAGTCCGCCCAGCGCCGTCCCCGAGATCGCGATCACCGATGCCAGCACCGCCAGGCGCCACGCCCAGGGCTGGGCGAGCGCATCCGGTCGCAGCGCGAGCCCGGCGCACAACACGCCGTAGGCGACAAAGCCGATCGCATGCACCGGCACCGTGGATGCATCGAAGCGCCAGGAGTGCCCGCCGAAGGTTTCCATCCAGAGGCCGATCCCGGTCGCGACCACGAGCGCCCACGGCGTCCACGCGAGGTCCGAGCGCGCCGCCCACGCGATCGGCAGCCCGAGCGCGGCCCAGAGCGCGAACAGCTGCCAGGGGTCCGCGCCGGTCTGGTAGGTCTGGCCGAAGAAGGCCAGCAGGCCGCCCAACGTCAGGAAGGCCACCAGCGCCAGCGGTGCGCGCCACGGACGCAGCGTCGCCGCCGCGATCAGGCTGACCGCGAGCACCGCCTGCAGCAGTCCGAAGCGCATGAACCGCCCGAAGTCGTCCCAGTTCGCCGCGACCCACAGGATCAGTCCGAAACCGATCAACCCTGCCGCCAGCGCGCCCGCGCCGACCCGCAGCGGCGTCCAGGGATCGTCCGGCGGATCATCGACGCCGCTGAGCGCCCGCAAGCGCCGTGCGCTGGTCGCATCCAGGCCCTGACTGGCCGTCCATTGGTACAACTGCTCGTGCAGACTCACGGGTTCCTCCCTCAGGATGCGACCGCCCGCGGGCGTCGCCGGTGATGTGCTTCGAGGGAGCCGATTCTTCCTCATCCTCCGCTTCTTCCCCTTTCGACACTGGGAGCTCCACCTGGGACAGATGATCGACTTCGAACGCCCTGACGGCGGCACCACCGCCGGGTACCTCGCCAGCGCCGGCGACGGCGCGCCCGGCATGATCCTCATCCAGGAATGGTGGGGCCTCAAACCCCACATCAAGGAGATTGCCGAGCGCCTGGCCTCCGCCGGCATCACCACGCTGGCCCCCGACCTCTATCGCGGCCGCATCGCCGCCGACGCGGACGAGGCCAGCCACCTGATGGACGGCCTGGACTTCGCCGACGCCACCGGGCAGGACCTGCAAGGCGCCTTGACGCATCTGCGCGAACACCTCGGCTGCGGCAACGTCGGCGTGATGGGCTACTGCATGGGCGGCGCACTGACCATCCTCGCCGGCGTGAACCTCAAGGACCTGCAGGCGGCGGTCTGCTACTACGGCATCCCGCCGGCCGAGTTCGCCGACCCGGCCAAGATCGCCCCGCCCTTCCTCGGCCACTTCGCCACGCGCGACGACTGGTGCACGCCGGAGAAAGTCGACGCGCTCGAAGCCCGGATGAACGCCGCCGGCAAGCACCCGACCATCCACCGCTACGTCGCGGATCACGCGTTCTCCAACAAGACCCGCCCCGAGGTCTACGACGAGGCCGCCGCCGAACTGGCCTGGTCGCGCACCCTGGACTTCCTCAAGCAACACCTCGCCTGATCGACTGGCCCCCTGACCGCCCGCACCCATGACCCTCCATCGCCGCCGCCTCTTCCCCACCGCTGCCGCTGTCTGGGCGCTGATCGCTTCCTCCGCCTTCGCACAGACCACCCCGGCCTCCGGGCCGGCGTCGGCGACGGCGCGCGCCGCCGCGGAGACCGCCGCCCCGCCGCTGGATCCGCGCGTGGCGCCGCTGCTCGCGGACATCTCCGCCGAGCGCATCGAGTCGACCATCCGCAAGCTGGCCGCCTTCGGCACGCGCCACACCGCGTCCGACACGAAGAGCGACACGCGCGGCATCGGCGCCGCGCGGCGCTGGATCGAGCGGCAGTTGAAGGACTGCAGCGCGAAGACCGGCGGCCGCCTGCAGGTCACGATGGACGCGTTCATCGAACCGGCGGGCAACCGCCTCTCGGCGCCGACGGAGCTGGTGAACGTCGTGGCCACGCTGCCCGGCGCGTCGGCCGGCACGCCGCGAGAGCGCATCCTGGTGGTCAGCGGACATTACGACTCCCGGAACAGCGACGTGATGGATGCGCAGGGCGAAGCGCCCGGCGCCAACGATGACGCCTCCGGCACCGCCGCCGTCATGGAGATGGCTTGCGCGGCGGCCAGGCAGCGCTTCGACGCGACCCTGGTGTTCATGGCCGTTCCCGGCGAGGAGCAAGGTCTGCTCGGCGCCCGCCACTGGGCCCGGCGCGCCCGCGCGCAAGGGCTGAATGTCGAAGGCATGATCACCAACGACATCGTCGGCAGCTCGCGCGGCGACAAGGGCGAGCACGATCCGAAGCGGCTGCGCCTCTTCGCCGACGGCTTCGATCCGCTGCTGCGCCTGCTGGTGAACGCCAACGCCAACAGCCCGGCCAACGAGGACGAGGTCAAGACCAACGCGGCGATCCGCGCGCAGCTGCAGCCGCTGGCGGTGGCCGGCGGCGGCGAGGAGCTGCCCACGCAGCAGTTCGGCCGTCACCTGAAGGCCGAGGGCGAGCGCTACCTGCCCGGCTTCCGCATCGACCTGATCCAGCGCCGCGACCGCTACCTGCGCGGCGGCGACCATCTTCCCTTCCTGGAGCGCGGCTACGCGGCGGTGCGCTTCACCGAGCCCTTCGAGGACTTCCGTCACCAGCACCAGAACCTGCGCACCGAGGGGGGCCTCGTCTACGGCGACCTGCCGGAGTTCGTGGACTTCGGCTACGTGGCCGATGTGGCGCGCGTGAACCTCGCGGGTCTGGCGACCTTGGCCTGGGCGCCGTCGCCGGTGAAGGGTGCGCGCATCGATGCGCGCGAGCTGACCAACGACACGACGCTGCTGTGGACCGCGAACGTCGATCCCGAGCTGGCGGGCTATCGCATCGTCTGGCGCCGCAGCGAATCGCAGGCCTGGGAGGGCGCGAAGGACGTCGGCAACGTCACCAAGGTCACGCTGCCGCTGTCCAAGGACAACCTGATCTTCGGCGTGCAGGCCGTGTCGAAGTCGGGCCACGCGAGTCTGGCGAGTTACCCGTTGCCGCTGGCGCGCTGAGAACTTCGTCGGAGCGGCGTCTCATGCATCGGGCAGAGCGTGCCCCGCGTCGCGGGCCGCCTGTGCCCAGCGACGGATCGTCGCGCGCAGGCGCCGGTGCGTCGCCTCGTCGAGTGGCATCTCGCCAGTGAGGGCGAGTGCCGCCTCCGGTGTCACGTATCCGTGCTCGAACAGCGCCGCGCAGAACTCGCGATCCTTGTCCCGACCGGCAGCGGCCTTGGCAAGGAACAGATCGACGATGCCCAGGCAGTAGCCCACCCGGTCATTCGTATTGGCGTTCTGCACTCGACGTACTCGCGTCATCCAGTCCCTCGGCAGGATCGCCGTGTCCGGTCCGACGCCTTGAGCGTAGTAGCCATAGCTGTCGTGGAACGGCGATCCTTCACCGATGGCGCCATCGATCATGTCCGCCAGTTCCGGCGCCTGGAGGGGATAGATGTCCGCTTCCATGGAGACCGTGAAGACCGCTTCAGGCGTCGCCGTCGTGCCGAGGATCGACTGGCTCCCCACGATCACGAACTCGTACTGATCCGTGATGTCGCCGCTCGCGCGGATGATGTGTTCCAGCTCTTGTCGCGTCATGGTGTCTCTGACGACTCTGCCGGCGGAGTGCCGACGCCAGAGTCAAGGATGACGCCGTTCTTCAGTTGGTTCACTTGCCTCAAGATGCGTTGTCGCACCTCCTCCGGGAGGATCGTGACCAGAGGGGATGTCTGTCGAAGCTGTTGCGCGCGTCGCGTGGCGCCAAGCACCTTGCGCCACGCGCCTTCACTCAGGATGTCCTGCCACTCGCGCCATAGCGTGGCAGAACGAGCATCGCCAGAAGACAGCCAACGTTCGACCGTGGCTTGCGCCTTCTGAATCAACGCAGGATCGGCCTTGGCCAGGCGCACGGCCTCCTGATGCATCGTGATGCTCTGCAGATCCTGGAGGCGATGCTTCGCATTGCTGGCCGAGACCTCCACGCGCACGGCCGGAGCCTCTCGCCGAGATCTCGCGGCCGCTGAGTCCGCAGGTGGCGGCTGCAGGACGTCGCCAGCCAGCAATGCAAGTTCACCACTGACCCCCAGCACGGACATCACTCGCAGGTAGGTGCCGATGGACGTCGCCGGATCTCCGGCTTCCACGGCCCGCAGCGTGTTGCGCGTGACGCCCACTCTCGCGGCCATGTCGACGGTGCCAAGACCTTGCGACTTGCGCAGACGGCGCAGGCGTTCACCCAGTTGAAGCAGCAACTGGCGATCAAGGATCTCGGTGGCTTGGTGAGCGCTCATTTGGTCAACATATTAACCAAAACATAAGATTTTGGTTATTTTGATGACCAATTGAGCAACCATCAATTTACCGCAGCACACCCTTCCCCAACCACTGCCCCCAGATCTTCATCGTCACCCGCTGATCCGAGAGCCCGGGGTACTCCGCCATCGTCTTGCGCAACGCCGTCTCGTCGGTGCCGCGAGAGAACACCACCTCGCCGATCGGTCCGTCCTCCAGCGAGTACCAGGCCCCGATGACGCCTTCGTCGAGCGCCCGCTGCAGGAAGATCGGCACCGCGTCCTTGTCCTTCGCCTCCGCGCGGCTGAACAGCACGATGCGGTTCTCCTCGATCCCGTCGGGATCGATGCCGGTGTGGCGCAGCGCCTGGTGCACGGTCGCCGGCTGCGCGTTGACGACCATGTAACCCTCGCGGATGTACTGGTCGGGCTCGAAGTAGCTCAGCAGGATCTGCCGGTTGGGCGCCTTGACCACGACGATGCCGCGCTTCTGCTTCAAGGGATCGCGCAACGGTCCCGCCGCGAAGAGCTTTTCGTCCGCGAAGAGCCGTTTGAAGTTTTCCAGATGCCCGGTCTGCATCGCCGCCACGGCGGCCTTGTCGTCGGGCACCGGCTTGCCGGTCTCGAGGAAGATGAACCAGTACTGCTCGGCGGCGATCATCTGAGGGCGGGTCTGTGCGTGGGTCGGTAGCGCCGCGAGCGCGGACAGCGCAGGCATCGCGGCCGCCGTGGCGATCAGGGAACGTCGTTGCATCGGAGTCTCCTTGGTCGTTCACCGGGCCGTCGAGCGACCATCGGCGTCGATGGACGACTCTACTCCCGGCCGCCGCCCATGCCGAGCACCTGCAGCGAACGCAGCATCAGGCGACTGCTGGTGACGTTGGTGGCGCAGGCGACGTTGTGCACGTCGCAGGCGCGGACCAGCGCGTTGATGTCGGGTTCATGCGGCTGCGGCGTCATCGGGTCGCGCAGGAAGACGACCGCGTCGATCAGGCCGACCGCGAGACGCGCGCCGATCTGCAGGTCGCCGCCATGCGGGCCGGACAGCATCCGCTCGACCGTCAGGCCGACCTCGGCCGTGAGCCGCGTGCCGGTGGTGCCGGTCGCCACCAGCTCGCAGCCGCCGAGGAAACCGGCGAACTCGGTCGCCAGCATCACCATCTCGTCCTTCTTGCCGTCGTGGGCGATCAGGGCGATGCGCAGGCGCGCACCGGTCGCCGTCGCGGAACCCGGCAGGGCGGCGGCGGAAGCCAGCGGGGGGGTGGGAGCAGTGGCGTCGGTCATGGTTGCCATCGTAGGCCCGGAGGCTGCACGCGCGAGTTACCGGCGCGGTTCTTTCTGCGTGCTCCGCGTCTCCAGCGGCACGTTGCCGACGCCGCGGTTCATCGCGTTGAGCAGGTCGCCGTTGTCCTGGCTGAGTTCCCAGGCGAAGACGCCCGCGAGGCCGTGGTCGCGCACGAAGCGGCCCTTGGCCAGCACCGCGCGCGGATCGTCATAGCCCATCCAGAGCTTCTGAGTCGGGTTGAACAGCGACCACGACTGCGTCCCCGGATCCCAGACCGACTGGTAGCCGGCGCGGCCGTTGCCCTTCGCATCGAGGATGCGGCCGGCCATCTCGCGATAACCCTGCGCGCCCTCGCCGCCCGGATAGGCGCCAGTCTTCGCGGCGCCTGCCTTCGTCTCGCTCACCCCGGTGAAGCCTCGGCCATACATCGCGACGCCGGCCACCAGCTTCGAGCGCGGTACGCCGGCCTTCTCCAGGTTGGCCACGGCGCGCTCCAGGCTGTCGTCCGCCTGCGGCGACGACGCGCGCAGCGTCGTGTGATGGCCCGCGACCGGCGACCACATGCCGTAGAAGTCGTAGGTCATCATGAAGACCAGATCCAGCGGCTTGGACGCATCCTTGAAGTTGATCTTGCCGACGATCGAATCCATCGGGTTCACGGCCGTCGTCAGCAGATAGGGACGTCCCGTCTCGGCCGTCAACGCGTCCAGCGCCTTGCGCAGATCGGTCATCAACTCGGCGTAGGACTGGCCATCCTGCGGACTGCCGAGCTGCACGCCGTTCGCAGCGCCGTTGTTGCCGGGGTGCTCCCAGTCGATGTCGATGCCGTCGAAGGCCGGATGGTCGCGCAGGAACTGCTGCGCCGACGCCGCGAACACCGCGCGCTTCGCCGGGTCGCCGACCAGATGGAAGATCGGATCCGAGCCGCCCCAGCCGCCCACCGATGCGACGATCTTCAGGTGCGGCGCACGCTGCTTGTAGCGGGCGAAAGCGTCGTTGAAGCGCGTATCGATCGGGCCGGTACCGATCTCGAAATCCTTCTTGCCGACGCACTTCGCGGCGTCCTTCGCCAACTGGCCCGGCCCGCACAGGCGCAGGAAGGCGTAGAGCACGTGGGTCAGGTTTTGCGGGGGCACGTGCTCGATCAGCTCGACCGGCTCCCAGTTGGGCACGTAGATGCCGACGATCTTCCCGCCGGTGCGCTCGAACTCGACCGGCTTGGCGCCGAAGAGCGGGTAGCCCGGGGCATCCGCTTTCTGGCCGGCCTTCTGATCGGCCTTCGCATCGGCAACTGGCGTCGCGGCGATGGCGGCGGAGACGGCCATCGCGCCGAGCGCAGCGATCGCGGCAGTCAACGGGGTCGGGATGCGGGACAGTACGCGAACGGACATGCGGGGCCTCCAATGGACGCCGCAGCTTAGCGGATCACTCCGGAAAATAACACCAGTCAAATACCAATTTGACCGATGCAGCGACTTCGGAGAAACCTTTATGGAGCCACTTCGCCTTATGGCGCCACGTCGACCCGAAGCTGCAGTTCGCGGAGCTTCTGCACCTCCGCGTCCCGCGTGCTGTAGGTGTTGCGGTTGGCGCTCGAGGTCACACTGCCCGTGCGCGCGATCGTGACCCAGATGCCCAGCGGCGCCTGCACGGTGCTGAGGACGTCGGTGCTCGGGCGCTGCTGGCCGTCGGGCAGCGAGGTGCCGTAGGCGCCTCCCTGCGGCATCTGCGACTGGTCCGAAGCACGGACCTCGACATCCACCGGGCTGCGTCCGCCCGGCCACTTCGGTCGGACGACGATGCCGCGCACGCGCTCGGCCATGCCCTGCCGCGGCACGACGACCACGCGGTCGCGCTCGCCTTGTTGGCGATCCATCGCCACGTCGACCCATTGGATGGGTGTCGACTCGGTCATCGTGAACGAGGCCTGCGAGCCGTTGAGCACCAGCAGGCGCGGGAACAGCTGCTGACGCTGCTCGCGGTTCTCGGTAGAGAGCGCCACGCCGCCGCGCGCCGACACGCTGCCGCCCGTGCTGACCACGGTGCTGCCGTCCCGGATGCCGGCGACCGTGGACCCGCTGAGTTCGGATTCGACCCAGCGCATCTCGACCTGCAGGTTCTGCTTCGGTCCCTGCGCGTGGACCGGCGTCATCACGGAGGCGCCGACGCTGAGCGCGGCAACGGCAAGGACGGCGAGGCGGCGGTGCGAGTTCATCGCGCCAGCATACGCCGCGAGGACGTCATGTGTTCAACGCCGACGCGTTCAGCGCCCTCGTGCCGGGCGCCTACTTGTTCAGCGCTCTGCAGCGGTCGATGTCGCAGGCGGTGGGCAGCATGGAGCGGTACTCGACGACGCTGCCCCAGCTCTTCGGATCGCGCAGCGCGCAGCGTTCGCCCTTGCCGTTGTCGTAGTAGGACATCGTGTCGACGCAGCGCTTCGAATGCGCCATCAGGCCGAGGAAGTGGCCCATCTCGTGCGAGAGCACCATCTGCAGCGTCTGGTCGGCGGGGTGCTTGGGATTGCGCTCGCGCAGCAGCGCGAAGAGACCGGGACCGATCGACAGGCTGCGCGCCGTCACGTTGGCCAGCGCGAACTGGCCGCGGCTGCCGACGTCGCTCCAGAGGATCTGGATGGCGTCCTCGGGCGGCACCTGGCCGTTGGGCACGGCAATGACGGCGAGCTTCAGTCCGCAGGCGGACCAGGCCTCGGCGGAGCGCCTCACCAGCGCCATCACCTGCGATTCGCTGAACCAGGGCGGCGCGTTGTCGTGGCGATAGGCAAAGCGCAAGGAGCGCGTCGCGATCGCACGGTCGCGACCGTCGCCCCAGGTCTGCACTTCGCCGGGAAGGCATTGGGCGATCTCCTGGTCGCGCACCGAGGGAATCGCCGCGGGGGCCTTGCCCTTCTCCGGCGGGACGAACTGTGCGCTCGCGCCCAGCGGCGTGAGCGCGCCCAGCAGCGCCATGGCCACCGCGACGAACGCATGGGCCATCCGACGATGGGCGTGCATGCCGATGCTCGTGCCCGCGTCCATGCTCATGCCTTGGCGGCGCGCAGCACGCCGCGCACGTGCGGCCACAGCAGGTTGATCGCGAGCCCGCTGATGACCAGCGCTGCCGCCATCAGCTTCCACGGCGGCAGGCCTTCGCCGAGCAGCAGCGCCGAGCAGCTCATGCCGAACACGGGGACGAGCAGCGCCATCGGGACAATGGTCGCGGCGGGATGGCGTGAGAGGAGGAAGCTCCACGCGCCGTAGCCGAAGAGCGTGTTGCCGACCGACTGCCAGAGCACCGCGGCCCAGGCGCCGACGCCGGCGTGCTGGATCGCCTCGCCCATCTGCGTCGGGCCCTCGACGATGAAGGACAGCGCGAACAGCGCAGGCGCGGCGAAGGCGCTGCTCCACACCACGTAGCCCAGCATGTTCACGGCGCCGGCGCGCTTGCCGACGATGTTGCCGCTGGACCAGCAGAGCGCGGCCAGCAGCACCATCCCGAGGCCGAGCACCGTGGTCGTGCCGTCGGTGTGCGAGGCGATGACGCCGATGCCGGCCGCGGCGGTGATGAGGGCGAGCCACTGGAAGCCCTGGACGCGTTCGCCGCTCATGCGCATGGCGAGCAGCAGCGTGAAGAAGACCTGGGTCTGGATGACGAGCGAGGCGAGCCCCGGCGAGATCTGCGAGCGCATCGCCAGATAGAGCAGCGCGAACTGACCGACGCCGACGAAGGCGCCGTAGGCCGCGAGGTTGCGCCAGCCGACCTTCGGTCGCGGCAGCAGCAGCATCGCGGGCAGCGCGGCGAAGGTGAACCGTAGCGCCGCGAACAGCAGCGGCGGGAACGCGTTCAGGCCCCAGCGGATCACGACGAAGTTGCTTCCCCAGATGGCGACCACGGACAGCGCAAGCAGGAAATGTCGGAGCGGTAGCGTCATGGCGGCCGGGGAGCGAGGGGGGATCGTCGACTATGCCTGCTGAGATCTCCATGGAGCCGGTACAGGGGCTTGGGGATGCGACCGGTACAGCGGAAGGCGCCACGCATCACTGCGGCACGCCACAGAAGAGAGCCAAGCCATTGGAATCCCTTAATTCAGTTAGTCAGCTCTTGTTATTTTCAGCAATTATCAATAGTCAAACCACCGCTCTTCAGCCGACCTATTTTCATGATGGAACTTCTACCAGTTAAAACATCCTTTCGACCCATTTAATTTCGGACCGCGACTCGTCATTTGAGAACGGGCCGCCCCCGATCGCTGGGAAGGCGATCCTTGAAAGTCTGAAGGATGAAAATGGAAGAACTCCAACCACACGAACTCGAACAGGTCAGCGGCGGTATCGCCCTGCTCGCACCCTTGGCCATCGTGATGGCCGATACCGCCGGCTGGGGTGCCGTCATGGCCGCAGGTGCAGCCGGCTATGGCTTCGGTGGCGTTTTGGCCGACATGGCTACACACCAGGGCGACAACCTGGCTGACTACAACCTGTTCTAAGGGTCTTTGAAGTTGTCGGCGACTCGAGGGAGGGACGCCTTCCTCAAACCAATCGAGGCTCCAATCTCATGGATAATATTTTCCGCGTTGCTTACCTTTCCATCGCGATTCTCAATTTCGCACTGGCCTGGTACTTCTTTTCCAATCGACGTCCCGCCATGGGGCTCGCTGCGCTATCTGCATGCGCCGGGCTGATCTCAGCTTCAAACTTATCCAACCCATCGAGAAAAATCGCTTTTGGCCAGTTTCTCAAGGGTCGGGAGCGATTTGAAACTTCGGCGATCGGGGTCGCCCTGAGCTTCCTTTCACTGGTTCTGATCATCAGTGCCCTCTGTGTTGGATGGTTTGAGATCTGAATATTCTGGGGAGACAAAAGGATGAAACAATTCTCAAAAGAGTGGCGTCGCAGCACGACGCTCCTCACGCTGCTCTTGTGGGCCACCGAATACAGAATGTCGTCCGGAGTTTGGCCAGAACCAGCTCTATGCATACTCTTCGTTCTTGTGTTGGCAATCACACTGGCCGTTCTGTCACGACTCCTCAATACGCTCTGGCGTTGACTCCGACGAGGAGTTACCCCTTCGGCTTCAAATGCCCCAGCGGCAACGCCCCGCCCGCCTTCACCTCTCCGAGCGAGAAGCTGGTATGGATGTCCTTCACGTTCGGCAGGTTCAGCAACGTGTCGATCGAGAACCGGCTGAATGCATCCAGGTCGGTGGCCATCACCTCCAGCTCGAAAGTCCCGGCGCCGCTGATGTAGTGGCACGAGATCACCTCCGGCAGTTGCCGGATGGCCTCCTCCAGCTGCTTGGTCGCGGCGCCGTTGTTGCGGTCCGCGTCCACGCGCACGAAGGCCAGCACGCCCAGGCCGAGCCGGCGCCGGTCGATCTCCGCGCGGTAGCCGGTGATGAAGCCTTGCTCCTCCAGCCACCGCACGCGCCGCCAGGTCGGCGCCGGCGACAGCCCGATGCGCGTCGCCAGCTCCGCGTTGGACAGGCGCGCCTCGCGTTGCAGCTCGCCCAGGATCGCCACGTGATAGCGGTCGAGTTCGCCGCTTGCCGGAGCACCGGATCCGCCCGCGTCCTCACCCCGATCGGCGCCCCGGTCCGCGCCCCGGTCCAGCCCCTCGTCGCCGCCCGCGGAACCCGCCGCCGCCCTCATGGTTTTCCCTGAGGCGCCATTTTTCGATGCCATTCGAATCCCTTTCGTCATTCAGGGAAAGATTCTTGCTCAAACGACCCTCGCCGGCGCAGAACTAGCAAACACTCGCTGGGCGATGTTTCCTACACTGTTCTCTGCGTTTTCCGCGCGCCGCCATACTTGGCGCGACGGCAGCCAAGGCACACGGCCTCGCCACAAGCGGGGACCGGACGTCAGCCACCCATCAGGAGACTCCCCGCATGAACGCCCCCTTGCCCGAACACATCCTGCGCGCCCTCGAGAAGGTCACGCTGGATGACAAGTACGCACTCGACGAGGGCCGCGCCTTCATGAGCGGCGTCCAGGCGCTGGTCCGCCTGCCGATGCTGCAACGCACCCGCGACGCCATCGCCGGCCTCAACACCGCCGGCTTCATCTCCGGCTACCGCGGCTCCCCGCTGGGCGGCTACGACCAGGCCCTGATGGCCGCGAAGAAGCACCTCGCCAAGCAGCACATCGTCTTCCAGCCCGGCGTCAACGAGGAACTCGGCGCCACCGCCGTCTGGGGCACCCAGCAGCTCGCGCTCTTCCCCGAGAAGGCGAAGTTCGACGGCGTCTTCGGCATGTGGTACGGCAAGGGCCCGGGCGTGGACCGCTCCATCGACGTGTTCAAGCACGCCAACATGGCCGGCACATCCAAGCACGGCGGCGTGATCGCCATCGCCGCGGACGACCACATCGCCAAGAGCTCCACCGCCGCCCACCAGAGCGACCACGTCTTCAAGGCCGTCGGCTTCCCGGTGTTCTTCCCCAGCAGCGTCCAGGAGATCCTGGACATGGGCCTGCACGCCTTCGCGATGAGCCGCTTCTCCGGCCTGTGGTCGGGCATGAAGACCATCCAGGAGATCGTCGAATCGTCCAGCAGCGTCAGCGTCGATCCCGACCGCGTCGAGATCCTGATGCCCGAAGATTTCCAGATGCCCCCGGGCGGGCTGCACATCCGCTGGCCCGATCCGCCGCTGGACCAGGAAGCGCGGATGATGGACCACAAGTGGTACGCCGCCCTCGCCTACGTCCGCGCCAACAAGCTCAACCACAACGTCATCGCCACGCCGCATGACCGCATCGGCCTGATCGCCTCGGGCAAGGCCTGGAACGACACCCGCCAGGCGCTGCACGACCTGGGCCTGGACGACGACACCTGCCGCCGCCTGGGCATCCGGCTGCACAAGGTCAACGTGGTGTGGCCGCTGGAAGCGACCATCACCCGAGACTTCGCCACCGGGCTGCAGGAGATCCTCGTCATCGAGGAGAAGCGCCAGATGATCGAGTACCAGCTCAAGGAGGAGCTGTACAACTGGCGTCCCGACGTGCGCCCGAACGTGCTCGGCAAGTTCGACGAGACCGACGGCGACCGCAGCGGCGGCGAGTGGAGCCACCCGAACCCGAGCAGCAACTGGCTGCTGCGCCCGCAGGCCGACCTGACGCCGGCCATCATCGCGCGCGCCATCGCGAAGCGGCTGAAGAAGCTGGGCGTGGACGCCGACACCGCCGCGCGCCTGGATGCGCGCGTCGCGCTGATCGACGCCAAGGAGCAGTCGCTCAAGTCGGAAGAGAAGACCGCCGGCGGCGCCGACCGCACGCCGTGGTTCTGCTCCGGCTGCCCGCACAACACCAGCACGCGCGTGCCGGACGGCTCGCGCGCCGTGGGCGGCATCGGCTGCCACTACATGGTCACCTGGATGCCGGGCCGCAACACCGCGACCTTCACCCAGATGGGCGGCGAGGGCGTGCCCTGGGTCGGCCAGGCGCCGTTCACCGACGAGAAGCACATCTTCAGCAACCTCGGCGACGGCACCTACTTCCACAGCGGCATCCTGGCGATCCGCCAGTCCATCGCCGCGGGCGTGAACATCACCTACAAGGTGCTCTACAACGACGCGGTCGCGATGACCGGCGGCCAGCAGGTCGGCGAGCGCCCCGAGGGCCACAGCGTCACGCAGATCATGAACAGCCTGGTCAGCGAGGGCGTCGCCAAGTTGATCATCGTCACCGACGAGCCCGAGAAGTACGACGGCAAGCCGCTGGCGCCCGGCGTGACGGTGCACCACCGCGATGAGCTGGACGCGCTGCAGCGCCAGTTCCGCGAGATCCCCGGCACCACGGTCATCATCTACGACCAGACCTGCGCGACCGAGAAGCGCCGCCGCCGCAAGCGCGGCAAGCTGGTCGATCCGGCCAAGCGCACCGTCATCAACGAGCTGGTCTGCGAAGGCTGCGGCGACTGCTCGGTGCAGTCGAACTGCCTGTCGGTCGAACCGCTGGAGACCGAATTCGGCCGCAAGCGCCAGATCAACCAGAACACCTGCAACAAGGACTTCAGCTGCGTGAAGGGCTTCTGCCCGAGCTTCGTCACCATCGAAGGCGGTGAGCTGAAGAAGCCGAAGAAGGACAAGCGCATCAGCCCGTTCGACGCGTCGCTGCCGGTGATCCCGCAGCCGACGATCCCGAACGCGGTCGAGGCCTGGGGCATCGTCGTGGCCGGCGTCGGCGGCACCGGCGTGATCACCATCGGCCAGTTGCTCGGCATGGCCGCCCACCTGGAAGGCAAGGGCGTGATCACGCAGGACGCCGCCGGTCTGGCGCAGAAGGGCGGCGCGACCTGGAGCCACATCCAGATCGCCAACACCCCGGACGCGATCCACTGCACCAAGGTCGGCACCGCGGAGGCCGACCTGGTCATCGCCTGCGATTCCATCGTCGCCGCCAACAAGACGACGCTGGCCGTGATGCGTGAAGGCCGCAGCTTCGTCGCGCTGAACACGCACGGTTCGCCGACCGCCACGCTGGTCAACGACGCCAACTGGTCCTTCCCGGGCGCAGCCTGCGAGGCCGCGGTGCAGAAGGCCGTGGGCGCCTCGCACCTGGGCATGTTCGACGCGGAAGAGGTCGCGGTGAAGCTGCTGGGCGACTCGCTGTACACCAACCCGCTGATGCTGGGCTTCGCGTGGCAGAAGGGCCGCGTGCCGCTGAGCCACGCCGCGCTGATGCGCGCGATCGAGCTCAACGGCGTGCAGGTGGACAACAACAAGGCCGCCTTCGAATGGGGCCGTCGCTGCGCGCACGACCTGGCCGCGGTGCAGTCGCTGTTCGCGGCGCAACAGGTGATCAACTTCGTCAAGCGCCAGGGCGTGGACGAACTGATCGCCAAGCGCGTCGAGTTCCTGACCGACTATCAGAACGCCGCCTACGCCGAGCAGTACCGCGCCTTCGTCGAGAAGGTCCGCCAGGCGGAAGCGCCGGTGGGCGGGACGCGTCTGACGGAAGCCGTCGCCCGCTACCTGTTCAAGCTGATGGCCTACAAGGACGAGTACGAAGTCGCCCGCCTGCACACGGACACCAAGTTCCTGGACAAGATCAAGGGCCAGTTCGAAGGCGACTTCAAGGTCGTGCATCACCTGGCACCGCCCATGCTCGCCAAGAAGGACGACCACGGCCATCTGCAGAAGCGCGCCTTCGGCAGCTGGGTGCGCCCAGCCATGGGCATGCTGGCCAAGATGAAGGGCCTGCGCGGCACCGCCTTCGATCCGTTCGGCCATACGGAAGAGCGCAAGACGGAACGCCAGTTGATCAAGGACTACCGCGCGACGATCGAATCGATCCTGGCGAAGGGCCTCACCACCGAGCGCCTGTCGACCGCCGTCGAGCTGGCCCGCATCCCGGAAGACATCCGCGGCTACGGCCACGTGAAGGAGCGCCATCTGAAGGCGGCACGCCTGAAATGGGACCAGCTGCAGAAGCAGTGGCAAGCCGTGGCGTGACGCTCCACGGCCACTACTGACGGTAGGCCAAGCGCGGGCTCTCCGCAGGGCATGGGGCCTCGCGTCCGCGAACCCCAAGCCCTACTCCGGCCCCACCCCCGCTCGCTGCCCTCGGGCCTTGGGCCTTGGGCCTTGGGCCTTGGGCCTTGGGCCTTGGCAATCATCGATACAGCCCGCACGGGGTCTCCGGGCGGGCTGTATGTCTTTGGTCACTGCGCTGGCTTTTTCATGCCCCCGGATGGGGGAAGTGCGGATTTCCCGACGACTCACATCGATAGACTCGCACCCTTCGGCCCGCCAGAGGCCAAGTTCGACCTAATTTCGAGGGATTCCCATGACCACCACCCCCTTCGCTCGCACGCTGCGAGCCCTCACCTTCGCGCTGTTCGGCGCGATGTTCGTCGCGACCGGCCCGGCCTCGGCGCAGTCCGGCGAGAACGAGTTCGCCAAGGTGCTCGTCGCCGCGCAGAACGACATCGTGAAGGGGCCGCAGGACGTGAAGCTGTCCAGCCAGGCCGTGCTGCATCTTCCCGAAGGCAAGGTGTACGTGCCGCAGCCGCATGCGGCCAAGCTGATGCGCGCGATGGGCAATCCCGGCGACTACAGCGACCTGGAAGGCGTGGTGTTCCCGCGCGGCGACGGCGACTGGTTCGCGACGCTGCGCTTCGAGAAGTCGGGCTACATCAAGGACGACGACGCGAAGCACTGGGACTCGGCGGACATGCTGAAGAGCTTCAAGGAAGGCACCGAGGCCAGCAACGACGAGCGCAAGAAGATGGGCGGCCGCGCGCTGGAGATCACCGGCTGGGCGCAGGAACCGACTTACGCGGCGGACTCGCACCGCCTGGTGTGGGCGATGAAGTCGCGCGAAGTCGGCGCGCCGGCCAATGAACCGCAGGGCGTCAACTACAACACCTATGCGCTGGGCCGCGAAGGCTACATGAGCCTCAACCTGGTCACCGGACTGGACGAACTGCCGAAGTACAAGGGCGATGCACAGCAGCTGCTCGGCGCGCTGGAGTTCAACGACGGCAAGCGCTACGCCGACTTCAACAGCAGCACGGACAAGGTCGCCGAGTACGGCCTGGCCGCGCTGGTGCTGGGCGTGGGCGCGAAGAAGCTGGGCCTGCTGGCAGTGATCGGCGCGTTCTTCCTGAAGTTCGCCAAGATCATCATCCTCGCGGTCGTCGGCTTCGGCGGCGCGTTCATGAAGCTGTTCGGCCGCAAGAAGAGCGAGTCCGCAGAGTCCTGAGACGATGACCAAGCTGCTCTTCCTGCTGTTCAGCGGCGTCAAGTTCAGCAAGCTGCTGCTCAGCGGCGGCACGATGCTGCTGTCGGTGATCCTGTACACCTGGGTCTACGGCTGGCGCTACGCGGTGGGCTTCATCGCGCTGCTGTTCGTGCACGAGATGGGTCACTACGTCGCGGCGCGCCAGAAGGGCCTGAACGTCGGCCTGCCGACCTTCATCCCCTTTGTCGGGGCCTGGATCGAACTCAAGGAGATGCCCCACGACGCGCAGACCGAGGCCTACATCGGCCTGGGCGGTCCGCTGCTGGGCACCGTGGGCGCGACCGTCTGCTACCTGCTGGCGCGCAGCTGGAACCTCGACTGGCTGCTGGCGGTGTCGTATGCGGGCTTCTTCCTGAACCTGTTCAATCTGATTCCGCTGTCGCCGTTCGACGGCGGCCGGATCACGGCGGTGCTGTCACCGCGGATCTGGTTCGCGGGCGTGCCGGTGCTGGTCGGTCTGTTCCTCTACCGGCCCAGCCCGATGCTGCTGCTGATCGCGCTGCTGGCCGCGCCGCAGCTGATGAAAGCGTGGAAGTACCGCTCCGACAGCGAAGAGGCGCAGACGTATTACGCCGTCCCAACCCGCGTGAAGTGGGAGTACGCGGCCTACTACATCGGCCTGGCCGCCTTCCTGGCGGTGATGACGCACGACGTCCACGAGATGCTGGGCGCGGCGCGTCATCTCGGCGACGACGCCTGACGCCGCCGTGACGCCGGACGCTCAGTCCGCCGACACCGACGCCGCCGGCGCGCGATAGAACATCGCCGCCGGCGTTTTTCCGCCCTGTCCGCTCGCCCACCGGAAGTGCGGATAGGCGGCCTGGTTGTCGACGACGATCATCTCGTCCTGGTTGACGCAGCGGACGACGAGGAAGACGTGGTCCTCGCCGTGGTGCGCCTCTTCGCGGCAGGTGCTGCCGATGTCCCCGGCGCGCTGGTCGCCGGGCGGGACCTCGACCCACCCGCGCGCGAGCAGCATCGCCGGGACGTCGATCGCCCAGCACCGTTCCTGGAGATCGAAGCCCGCCTCCCGCATCAGCAGGCTCAGCAGGATGGCGCACCCATCGGCAGGATAGACCTCGCCATCAGGGTCCAGGAATCTTCTGGCGGCGAGCGCCTGCGCCGAGCAGAGCCGGTCCGGATCGACCGCCAGGGCGAGCAGCGCGGGGATCCGGGCGCGATCCGGGACATCGTCGCCGGGACGCGGAGGAAGTTCGGTGAACGGCAGGGAATGGATCAGCGGCATGAGGGCCTCGAAGTGACTTGAAGAGGGGATCTCCTCCCCCCGCCTCGGCAGGGAGCGGGGGGCGTGATCCTCAGTGAAGCCAAGGGGCCCAAGCGCTTCAGTCCTGCTTGCGGTCCTTCGATCGCCGCGTACGCTTGGCGGCGCGGCCCCACCCGCCCACCTTGACGGCCTTCACCGCCTTGGACGCCTTCACAAGCGCCTGCTTCTGCCGCGGCCGCAACCATCCCAGCGAGAAACCCGCCTGCGCCGCGGCCGGGACGTCGCCGCGCGCCATGGCAAGCGCCAGCTGTTCGCGCGCCTGCGTCAAGCCGACTTCCAGATCGTTCAGCGCGCCGAGGCGTTGGGCCGCCTCGTGGACGCGCGCGAGCCGACGGGCGCGCGCCTCGATCTCCTTCCTGGACAGCTTGCCGCCGTCGGCACCGCCGGGGACCGCGAAGCCCAGTTCCATCGCGAGCCGCAGGCGTCTGAGGCGGCGGCGCAGATGGTGGCGCCCCTCGACATCGAGGCGTTCGAAGCGCTTGATCTGCTGGTCCGTGGCGACGCACCATTGGGCGATGGTCCCGTGCACGAGGGTCAGTCCTTGCGACGCTTCGGGTGCCTGTTCCGGCGCGGGACGCGCGAGCCAGCCGATGACGGCGAGCATCCAGCCCTGGACCTGGGGATCGAGCAGGAGGCCGGCGACGTCGACGGGTGGCGTTGGCGATGCCTCGGACGCAGCGGACGGACGCTCGACGCGCCAGGCGGCGAGCATCCCGAGGCGCCATCCGGCCTCGGCCTGGGCATCCGCATCGCGTGCCGCGGTGAGTCGTCGCGACAGTTGCCCGGCGCCGTCGGCGAGCGCGTGCAGGGCGACATCGTCGTCCGACGCCAGCAGCCGCAGTCCGGCACGCAGGCGACGCAGCCCGACGCGCATCTGATGCAGGTGTTCGGGCCGATGACGCCCGCTTGCGATCTGCGAGGCATTGCCGAGGACCGGCTCGAGGCATTCGCGCAGCAGCACGTGGAGCGCGTCGTCGCGCGTCATGTCGCCGGTCCAGTGGATGGCGTGGGAGTCGGCGACCGGTGCGCAGTCGAGCTGGCGCGCGAGCAGGTCGCCGCGCAGCGCCTTGGTGCGCAGCTCCAACGAGAGCCCGAAGCGTTCGACGGCCCATGAACGGGCGGTCTCGAGCACGGCACGCGCTTCGCCGCTCTTCAATTCGATCTCGAGTTCGGCGACCGGCGTGCTGCGCAGCGCGTCGCCCTCCCCGGCGAGCAGCGCGCCATGGTCGAGCGCAAGTTCGACCATGCCATGAGGCGTCTTCAACGGACGGGTGAGTCGCGTGATGTCGGTGCGGAACAGCGCCTGCAGAGCCCCCCCCGGCAATTCGGCGAGCAGGGCCTGGAGCGCCTGCCCGGCGGGATGGTCCGCATGACGGGCGACGTCGAGCGCGGGGACGTCCGCGCCCAACGGGACGTTGTGTTCGAGTCGGGTCATGCCGTCGGGCGCCGCGCCCTTGAGGGTCTGCACCCACACGTCGCCTTCGCGGCGCAGCCGCAGCGCGAAGCCGGCGCGCGCGAGGTCGCGCTCGGGCGTATCGAAGTACGAGGCCTGCAGGCGCTCCTCCGTCGCGACGGACTTGCCGCTCCCCGCGACCCAGCGCCGCACGACAGGCCATTGCGGTTCGGGGATCTGGAAACGCAGTTCGATTTCGGTCATCCAGCAGTGTCGCATGCGAGGGCTGGCGGACACCGGGTCGTCAGCTTTCGAGCATCAAGCATCAGCATTTCCGGATGACAACACCCCATCCGGCGCACCTGAAGTTTGACCGACTCGGTCAAACCAGAGTTCGACCTCGCCGCCGCGCACGCGCAGCACCGCGAAGCCGTCGCCAGGATGGTCGGACCAGGCGCTGACCACGCACCTCAGGCGTCGCCCATCGGGTCCGTCGAACTCGAAGGCATCGGGCGCGGCGAGTTCCTCGACCGCCGTGATCGCGAACGGCCACGGCGCATACAGCGCGGAGCTGTGGACCGAGTGGATCCGCACGGGCGCGCCGTCATCGCGATCATCGCCATCGACGGCAGAGATCTCCGCGCTCACCCAGCCCGAGCGATGCTCGTCGCCCGACAAGAACACCAGGCCGGATGCGCGACACCGCCACACCGCGCCGAGCAACTCGTGCAGGCTGTGCGGATAGCCGTCCCACGCATCGGAGCGCAAGCAGCTCGCGGCATGCTCCACCGTCGTGCGACGCCGCGGCAGTGGCAGCGAGCCGCTCAGCACGAACTTCGGCCTGTCCGCGCCGCGCGACAGCCACTCGCCGAAGGCATCGCGCTGCGCCGTCGACCACAGCCGTGCGCTCGCCCAATTGGCGACGCGGCGAGACTCGCGCTCGCAGCGCGCGTCGGCGATGAAGAACGCTGCGCCGCGCCAGTCGAAGTCATGCCACAGCAGTCCTGGCCCGCCCACCCGCGCGCCGGCTTCCCATCGGTGATCCCACGCCGCCTGGCGCGCGGCGTCGAACCACGGCCCGTTGCCGTCATGACTGGCGCCGGGGCTCGGCTCCCAGTTGTCGGCGATCTCGTGATCGTCGATGCCGTGAACGACTCGCGCGACCGTCGGGGGCAGCAGCCGCGCCGGCCCCGCCTTGAACTCGCCGTAGCCGCGTGCATATCGCTCGATGCCGCTGCGCGAGTCGGCCAGGCCGCCGCTCGCATCCGCATAGATCTGGTCGCCGGCGAGCAGCACCAGGGAACACGCCCTGCCCCGCGCCGTCGTGCGCGTGAATCGATGCAGCCGGGCCAGCGACGCCAGTCCCGGGCCCGCTTGCGAAGCGTCCAGTTCCCAGCCCGGGCTCGCATCGAGCAGCCCCGGCGGGTATTGGCACGCCGCGAGCGCGAAGCACACGCCCCCCTCGACGGGCTCGTCTGGCGAGGCCACGAAGCCATGCGCCCACCGATGCGGCGGCAGATCCAGCAGCTGCGCCAGCGCGCCCTCGACCTGCGCCTGCAGATCCTGGTCGCGGAGTTCGTGCATCACACCGCGATGCGCGCCCTCCATCGCGAGCGCGCGCGGCTCAAGGTAGAGCGCCACCAGCAGCAGGCCGGACATGTCGACGGCACCGTCGCCTTCGCCTTCGCCTTCGCCTTCGCCTTCGCCGTCACCGGCATCGGCATCGGCATCGGCATCGGCATCGGCATCGGCATCGGCATCGGCATCGGCATCGATGTCGTTGTCGTTGTCGTTGTCGTTGTCGTTGTCGTTGTCCGTGTCGTTGACGCCACGCGACTCGCGCGGCGGCGGGAACGCTTCCACGGGCAGAGAGATCCGCCACGGCGCGCCCGGCTGCCCCAGCCCGGGCGGCACGAAGGGCTCGATACGCCACGGCAGCGGCAGCCGTTCATAGGCCCAGGCGCCGCGCCACCGCATCGGCACCCAGAGCACCCAGTGCGGCCAGCCGCGCTCCGGACGCAGCGCCGTCAGCAGCGGCACCCGCCCGGCCTCCGGCGCCGCGCGCTCGACACGATGTCCAGGCGCCTCCGCGCCGACCAGCAAGGCGTCGGCCGCCGTGCTCCTGCGTGCCGATGCCAGAACCCCGCTCACGACGCCTCCTCGGCGAGGAACGCCAGCACGTGCGGGAACACCTGCGTCGCGACGTGGCGTCCGATCAGGCAGTCCTGATGGCCATGGCCCGCGATCACGCGGTAGCGATAGCGACCCGGCGCGGCCTGGTCGTAATAGCCCTTGAGCAGTTCGGCGCTGTCCGCACTGCACAACCCGTTGTCCTCGCCGTGCAGCGACAGCACCGGGAAAGCCTTCAGCAGCACCAGACTCTTCGCGAGGCTGTCGAGGTAGATGCTCGCGCCCTGCCAGTCGGTGATCTCGTGGCAACGTGCGAAATGGATCGCCTGCGCGACGGTGTCCATGTTCAACGGCCCGAAGTGGTCGTCGATGACGTCGAGCACCGCGCGATCGACGTTCGCGATCGCGAAATCGCGCCCGTACAGCAGGTCCATGCGATGCCGCGTCGCGGTCCAGGGCGTGCGACGCATCCGCCACGGCGGCCAGGGCGGCGGGTTCTCCAGGTCGAACTCCGCGTCGGGATACGGCAGGCTGGCCAGCAGCCGGTCGAGGAGATGGTCGAACAGCGTCGGATCGCCCGCCGGCCGGAACGCGTAGTCGCCGAGCGGCAGGTAGGGCCGCAGGTACTGCATCAGCACGCCGCGCAGGCTGTTGGTCGGCGACATCACCATCAGCGGCGTGACCTGCGAGATCACCAGCTTCGAGATCCGGTCCTTCAGCGCGGCACGCAGCGCGAAGTGACGCTCCCACGGCTGCTCGCGCGGTTCCAGCAGCGCCATGTGCAGCATCACCGAGCCCATGCAGTGGGCCAGGACGTTCAGCCGCTCGCGCCCCGTCTCCCGCAGCACCCGGTCCACGGCCAGCGGGATGTCGTTGAAGGCGGATTCCTCGAAGGTCCAGGGCAGACGGGCCGTCGGCAGCCCGGCGCTGGTGCGCAGGTCCAGCACCCAGACGTCGTGACCCGCGTCCCACAGCAGCTTCGCCGGCCCCGGCCGCACCGAGTGGTGCGCGAAGGTGGTGCCGCTGGCGCTGTAGCCGTGGATCAGCAGCACCGGCTCGCCGCCCGGCCGGCCGTAGCGCGTGAGCCGGATCAGCACCGGCCGGTCGTCGTCCTCCCGCGGCGGGCGGGTCAGGTCCTGCCGCTGCGCGCCTGCATCGCCCCAGCGGCCGGCGGCCATCTCCATCACGACGGGATCCGGCAGTCCCGGCACCGCGCCCGGCAGGCGCGAGATGCGCCGGCGCGGCGCCTCGTCGGGCTTGCGGAAGGTCCAGGCGTGCAGCCCGATCGTCATGCGCGCGATATAGGCCATCAGCGCGCCGATGTCGCGTGCCGCGGAAGGAATATCCCGAGCCTGCCGGATGCGCAGCAGCGGCATCCGCTCCCGGGCGAGATGGTGCATGTCCAGCGCGAGCGCGACCTCCCGCCCACCCGGCGGCGGCGCGATGCCGGCGATCGGCGCCAGCGTCATGCGACTCAGCTGCGTCCACGGGTTGCCGCGCCGCGTGTAGCTGATGCGCTTGCATCCTTTCAGCGGCTGGTCGCGCAGCGCGGCCGCCCAGTCGGGCAGGTCGGCGTCCGGATCGATGCGCACCTGGTAGCGCATCACCCGCGCTTCCCCCGCGTGTCCGGCGAGGTGCCAGGCGTTGACGGCCCGTGCGCGCAGTCCCGCTCGCGCCTCGCCCGGCGCCTTGGGTGGCGATCGCCGCCCCGCCCAGTCGATCATGCCCTGCCAGGAATCGCGCACGCCCCGGTTGATCGCCCAGGCCCAGAGGCCTCGCAGGTGGCGTCTCAGCGATCCGGATTCCTCGCGCTGGAACAGCGTCAGCTCGCCCTGCGCCAGCGGCGCCGTGAACAGCGCCTGCTCGTCCCCGCGCTCCTCGTGCGGCCAAAGCCGGCCATCGCCCGGCCGGGGTCCGACGATCTCGAAGCAGCCGGGCCGCCGCTCACGCGCCTCGAACACGCGCAGCCGGCTGCCCGGCGCCACGACCAGGCGCCGCTCGGGGCCGGGTCTCAACAGGTCCACGACGGCCTTGGGCTGAAAGACGACGCAGAGTTCCAGGTACTTCACCGGCGAGCCCGGCGCACCCGTCCAGCGCACGAAACCGCCCAGGCGCTCCCGGACCTCGATCACCGTCGCGTCACGCGCGTCACGCGCGTCATGTGCGTCATGTGCGTCATGTGCGCCATGCGCGTCATGCTCCACGCCACCCGCTCCGTCGTCGCGGGCGCCCACCGGCGACGGCGACGGCGACGGTGCGGGTTGCCGGAAGACCGGACGAACGGGTTCACGTCGCACCGCGTCGGGCGACGCCGCCTCCAGTTGCCAGAGCGCGCCCAACCGGTCCAGCGCCCGCAGCGCCAGCGCGCAGATCGTCAACGCCGGGTTGATCCCGAGCGAGCCCGGCACGATCGCGCCGTCGAGCACCACCAGCCCGTCGTGCACCGCGTCGCCGTCGCCGGAGAACACGCGGCCGATCGCGTCGACCACGCCGTCGCTGCCGCGGTCGCCCATCGCGCAGCCGCCCAGGGGATGCACGCTGAGCATGGGCCCGCGCGCATCGTTCGTGAGGAAGGCCATCTCCGGCGGCAGCAATTGCCACAACGGGTTGCGCAACAGCCGCGCGCCCTGGGCGCGCAAGCGGCGCTCCAGCGCCTCATGACGACGCGCGACCGCCGGCTCGTCGCGCAGCGCGGGCCAGTCGACCTGCAGCCCGCCGGGTTCCTCGAAGCCATCCCGCCTCATCAGGCGTCCGGTGCCGCTGTCGCGACCGATGATCGCCAGCGGCAGTTGCCGGTCGGTCACGGACGGCCGGATGGCGAAGGGGTCGTCGAAATCGGCCCGCTCCTCGTGCGGTCCGGCGTTCGGACGCGCCAGCGCGTCGAGCGTCGCCGCCAGCGCGAAGCCTTCTTCGAATACCGGCCGCAAGGCGCCGGGAATCGCCAGATCCTGGATGACGTGGTCCGGTCCCGCGGCCCACACGCCCGTGATCGTCGGACCGACCTGGCGCGAGGCGGGCGTCCGGTGCTCGTCGGCGACCGCATGGACCGTGCGCGACCCGTCGTGGCCGACCGCGATCACATCGCCGTTGGCCGAGAACCCGTGCCCGACCAGCCGCGACAGCGTCAGCCCGCGATCCCGTGAGCGCATGAGGATCTCCGTCGACCCCAGGCTGCCGGCGGCCAGCACCACGCGCCGCGCGAGCACCTCGAACGGCTCGCCCTGCCGCCGGCGCAGCAGCTCGTCGGTGTGCTGCACCAGGACGCGCCACCCCAGACCCGGCGCGACGGCCAGCGCTTCCACGCTCGCGCCGCACACCAGTTCCGCGCCCTGCCGCCAGGCCTGCAGCAGCAGCCCAGTGTCCAGCGACTGCTTGGCCTCGTGATTGCAGCCCGTCGCGCAGTCGCCGCAGGCGAGGCAAGGTGAATGGGCCCAGCCAGCCGCACCCCGCGGACGTGCGTCCATGGCCACCTGGATCCGGGCGGCGCGCACGGGCGACGCCTTGAGCGAGGCACCAGGCGACGCACCGGGCGCCGGCTGCCCCGCCAGCGCCCGCAGCGCCTCGAGGCGGCGCGGCTTGAACCCGGCGTTCGCGCGCAGGCGCTCGATCGTGTTGTCGCCGGCCTCGTCGCGGACGCCGAGCAGCCGTTCGGACCGCTCGAACCACGGCGCCATGTCCTCGTTCAGAAAGACCTGCGGCCACCCCGGCTCACGGAACACCGACGGATCGGGCCGCTCCATCACGCCCGCATTGATCAGCGAGCCGCCGCCCAATCCGTTCGCGAGCGCCACGCACACATCCGGACCCAGGCGCAGATCGAAAAGTGCTTCGCGGCGGCCCATCGGGGCGTCCGCGCCGGGCCGCGCGAGCCGCACGTGACCCGGCAGGTCGGCGAAGCGGCTGGGGAAGGCGCCCGGCAGATACTCGCGGCCCCGCTCGAGCACGACCACGCTCAGGCGCCGGCCGTCCGCGTCGCGACGTCCGGCGAATGCGTGCGCCGCCGCGGCGCCGCCGTAACCGCTGCCCACGATCAGCACGTCCACGACCGCCGGACCCGGCGCCGGGACCGTCAGCCGCTCCGACATCCAATCCTCCAGCGGCCGCGACAGCCAGCGCGTGCCCGAAGGTCTCGACGACGGCCCGTGCTTGGACGCTGCGTCAGACGGGGCTTCCGGCGCCTCCTCGAACGGACGAGACATCGACCCCCTCCCTGCGGTATTCAGCCAGCGCGGCCTGCATCGCGTTGATGAGCAGGTCCTCGGTGACGGGTTTGTGCAGCAGCGTGAGTCCCGCTTCGTGGGCTTCGCGCAGACGCTCGGGCGCAGTGTCGCCGCTCACGATCAGCGCGGGCAGTCCCGGGAACGCGCTTCGCAGCGAGCGCACCGCGCTGATGCCGTCCTCGCCGCCGCGCAGCCGGAAGTCGGTCAGCAACAGGTCCGGCTGCTGGCCCATGCTCTTGAGCAGGCCTTCGCGCGTGGTGCCGGCCAGCAGCACCTGGCAGCCGTGCGCCGTCAACAGCGCCTGCATGGCGACCCGCACGGGCTCCTCGTCGTCGATCACCAGCACGCGGATCGGCGGCAAGGCGGGCCCCTGCGTCGGGGTCGAACCGGGCCGCACCAGCGCGATGTCGGCCGCGGTCACGTTCAGCATGAAACTCGATCCGTGCCCCGGCGCGGAGCGCAGCGCCAGGTGCAGGTCCAGCAGGTCCACCAGACGCGTGACGATCGACAGCCCCAGCCCCAGCCCCTTCGTGCGGTCGCGCTCCGGGTTCCCGACCTGGTAGAACTCGTCGAAGATCCGCTGCTGCTCGTGTTCCGCGATGCCCATGCCGGTGTCGCGCACGGACAGTCGCCAGACCTCCTCGTCCTGGCCGCGGTTGACCTCGATCGCCACCTCCCCGCGCGCCGTGTACTTGAGCGCGTTGTCGATCAGGTTGCGCACCACGCGCTCCAGCAGCACCGGATCGCTCTCGACGCAGGCCTCCGGCGGGCAGTCGAGCCGCAGCAGCAGGTGCTTGCGCAGCGCCGCGGGCTGGAACTCCCGCTGCAGCCGGCCCAGCCAGGGTTGCAGCGCGAAGACCTGGTTGTTCACCGGCACGACGTTGGCGTCGAGCTTGGAGATGTCCAGCAGCGCGTCCATCTGCGAGGACAGCGAGTGCAGCGCCAGGTTCATCTGCGTGACGATGACGCGGCCCTCGTCGTCGAGCGGCCGCTTGTCCAGCGCCGCGCCGAACAGCGACAGCGTGTGCATCGGCTGGCGCAGGTCGTGGCTGGCGGAGGCAAGGAAACGCGTCTTCGCCGCCATCGCGGATTCGGCCTGCGACAGCGCCTGACGCAGCTGCTGGTTGCTCTTGTTCTGCTGCAGCCGGATCAGCACCGACTCGGCGAAGACGCGATAGGTGTCGCGCGCCAGGCCGGTCAGGATCAGGCCGAAAAAGACGATCAGGGCCGACAGCACCCAGTCCAGCCAGCGGTGCTCCGCGCCGGCGCGGTGGAACAGGCCCCACGACAGCGCGGTGGCCAGCGTCACCGGCCAGAGGAAGACCTGGAACACGACCCGGTGCCCGGCGGTCGTGGCGACCGCGCCGGCGCACAGGCCCAGCAGCACGATGGTCTGCACCATGCGCTGGAAGTCGCTCAAGTGGGGCGTCGCGACCAGCGACGCGCTGAAGACGAGTCCGTTGGCCAGGCTCAGCCACACGGCCCAGTCCATGCGCTGTTCGAGCGGGCGGTCCTGCATCTCCGGCAGCCGGCCCAGCACGGCCCAGCGCGTCGCCAGCACCACGAACACGAGCGCCAGCCACCCGTACGCCAGCCAGGGCGACATCACGCTGGCCGCCATCACCGCCATCATCAGCGCGGCGATGCTCACCGGGTAGGGGACGCGACGGCCCTGCTTGCCGATCAGGCGCAGCAGTTCGAGTTCGACGCTCGCCTGCTCGGCGCTGCGTTCACCCGGCATGACCGGAACAGGCAGCGCCTGGCCGCTGCCGCGAAGGGAACTGCATGGATTTTGTAAAGCTTGTCTTGGCGGGCAATATATCTTGCCGATTCCCTTCCCGCCCAAGCGTTCGCCATGCGCCACGCAGATAAAACTATGCCGACCACCGCCACCCTTGCGGGCTTTGGTAGGTCGGCATAGCACTCCTCCCCTTGATCACGACGCTGAGGTCCAGGCAGCGCGCGATCGGGATCCAGTATGCAAAGGCGGCGGGGGCTTCGATATCCCCCTCAAGAGGGAGACATTCTTTTACGTCGTTCCCTTGCGTCCGAGCCTGGCGCCAGGCTCAAGCGATACGCACCCGCTCTGGAATCCGGGCCTCCCGCAGCAGTTCTTCCAGCAGCACCAGGTAGTAGCCGAGCGGCGGCGTGCGCATCCCCGGCCGCTTGGCCAGGTCGTCCCAGCGGCGCAACTGCAGCGAGGCGCTCGCCTGCGGATGGGCCATGAACAGCAGCCGCTCCTCGGCATTCATGGGCCCGCCCTGCAGCGCGAGGCTGTGGCGCGAGGCGTCGGACAGCCCCGGGCCGTAGGCCGGATCGGTGCTGACCAGGTACCGCTTTGCCGCGACATGCAGGCGGATCGGCTCCGTGACGTCCGGTCCCAGGCCCCCGGCGCGCAGCAGCGGCAGCGCGGTCAACTCGTGCTCGTCGTCCCGCAGAGGGTCGGCAGAACCGCCGTCCATCAGTTGGCCGATGTCGTGCAGCAGCGCGGCGACGACAAGGCTATGCTCCGCGTGGGCCCACTCGGCGAGCTGGGCGCATTGGAGCGCGTGTTCCAGCGCGGTGACAGGTTCGCGGCGCTCGTCGCCGTACTGCAGGTGTCCGCGGCGGTGGAACACCGCCTCGATCTTGGCGATCAGGTCCATGGCAACTCCCAGCCATCGCTCCAAGGGCGGAGCGGGCGCCAGTCTCGACCCCGCCCATGACGGATCTGTGAAGCGTGACCGGGTCTCCCATTCAAATTGGATGAACAGTGGCCTCAGTTAAGGTGAACCGACGATGTACGGCACACGCGGACACTTCGTTCCATTCCGGACCTCCCGACGCCCCAGGTCTTCCCAAGGACGCGAGCCCGACATGACTGCCCACGACAACCAGAACAACGACCCCGACCAGCAGCCCACGCTGCCCGCCGAGACGCTCGACGCCGCGGCGCCCGCCGTGGCCGCGACGTCGGCAGCCAGGCCGATGCCTCCGGTGGCCCCCGTGGCCTCCGCTCCCCCGGCGGCGGTCATCGCCGTGGGCAAGACCCGGTACGACGGCCTGGCGATGCTTTTCCACTGGGTGCTGGCGATCGCGATCATCGGCACTTTCTCGGTAGGCTGGTACATGGCCGACCTGCCGTTCTCGCTGACGCGGCTGAAGCTGTTCAACTGGCACAAGTGGGCCGGCGTGACCATCCTGGCGCTGTCCGCGCTGCGGCTGCTGTGGCGCCTGACGCACCGTCCGCCGGCGGACCTGCCGATGCCGGGCTGGCAGAAGTTCGGCGCCCATGCGGTGCACTGGCTGCTCTACGCGGCCTTCTTCGCGGTGCCGCTGAGCGGCTGGGCCTACAGCTCCGCCGCGGGCTTCCCGATCGTGTGGTTCGGCGTGCTCCCGCTGCCGGACTTCGTCGGCAAGGACAAGGAACTGGCCGAATCGCTGAAGCAGCTGCACCAGTGCTTCGCCTATGGCCTGGGCCTGCTGGTCCTTGCCCACCTTGGCGCCGTGGTCAAGCATGTGGTCCTCGACAAGGACGGCCTGCTGCGGCGCATGCTCCCGGGCCGCGCCTGAGCGGCTCGGCTCCATCGGACCTCCCCAAGAACGGGACCCCCGAGGCACCTTCGACATCCCGGCCGGCAAGGCCTGACCCCGAACAACGACCACCTCCAGAGGACTTCATGACCGCACGCATGGCCACCCATCTCTCGATCACCGCCCTGTCGGTGCTGAGTGCCGCCCTGTTCCTGGCCGCTCCGGCGATGGCGCAGACCAAGCCGGCGGCCGCGCCCGCTGCCACGGCGGCCGCGACGGCGGCGCCGAAGCTGGTGCCCGCCCAGAGCGACATCGCCTTCACCTTCCGCCAGATGGGCGTGCCGGTGGACGGCCACTTCAAGAAGTTCGACGCGCAACTGGCCTTCGATCCGAAGAACGCCGCGGCCGGCAAGGTGAGCCTCTCCATCGAGCTGGCCAGCGCAACCATCGGCGACGCCGCCACCGACGCCGAGCTGGTCAAGCCCGAGTGGTTCGATGCGAAGAAGATCCCGGCGGCGACCTTCCAGAGCACGGCGATCAAGGCGCTGGGCGGCGGCAAGTTCGAAGCCACCGGAAAGCTGACGATCAAGGGCCAGCCCAAGGACGTGGTCGTGCCGTTCGCCCTGGCCCAGGCCGGCGGGACGACGACGGCGACCGGCGCCTTCGCGATGAAGCGCCTGGACCTCAAGATCGGCGAGGGCGAATGGAAGGACACCTCCATCGTCGCCAACGACGTCCAGGTGAAGTTCAAGCTCGCCGTCACCGGCATGGGCCCGCTGTAAGCCGACGTCGCCGCGGATCACCCGCTTCCCCCGATTTCTCCGACCGGTCCGGGTCCTTCGCCCGGTTCCTTCCCCGCCGCGGTACCCGCCGCGGTTCCATCACTGTTCCACAAGGACCCACCACCATGATGAAGAAAGCCCTGCTGCTCGCCTCCCTGATCGCCGTCGCCGGCCTGGCGCAAGCCGAGACCGCGACCTACGCGATCGACCCGACGCACACCTACGCCACCTTCGAGATGCGCCACTTCGGCACCTCGACGAACCGCGGCCGCTTCGACAAGAAGGAAGGCACCGTGCAGCTGGACAAGGCCGCCAAGACGGGCAAGGTCGAGATCACCATCGACATGAACAGCATCGACACCGGTTTCTCGAAGTTCGACAGCCACCTGAAGAGCGCGGAGATCTTCGACTCGGCCAAGTTCCCCAGCGCCAAGTTCGAGAGCACCAAGTTCAACTTCAGCGGTGACAAGGTCACGTCGATCGACGGCAACCTGACGCTGAAGGGCAAGACCGCGCCGGTGTCCCTGAAGGCGGTGAACTTCAACTGCTACGAGAACCCGATGCTCAAGCGCGAAGTCTGCGGCGGCGACTTCGAGACCACCTTCGACCGCGTCCAGTTCGGCGCCGACTACGGCGTGTCCTACGGCTTCCCCAAGGACGTGAAGGTCGTGATCCAGGTCGAGGCGATCAAGCAGTAATCCCCGCCGATTCCTCGCGCCAATGCTGAAAGGCCCGCGAAAGCGGGCCTTTCGCGTTTCCGGCATCCGTGGCGTTCCGTGGCTTCCGCCCCGATCCGGTGCGCATGGTCAGTTCGGGCTTCCGGCCTGTCGCCGATCGGTGCAGTCCATCCCGCCGTCCGCACGGCACGTCGCCCGCTGCCCCGGGGGTGCCGGGCTCTTGCGTACAGTGCGAGGCATACGACAGGTCCTCCCATGAACGCGCCGACTCCCGCCTCCCCCACCCCTCGCCAGCGCTGGCAGAGCTTCATGAAGACTGCCGAGCAGGTCTTCCACGCCTACGGCAGCTGGCTGGTGACCATCACCTGGAAGCGCTTCACGCTGCTGGCGGTGATGCTGGTCATCGGCGCCAACATCCTCCAGACGCTGCCGCCCTTCTCCTTCAGCTGGCAACTGCCGGTGGAGACGACCGAGACCATCCATCCGCCCAAGGACCTGCGCCGCGATCGCGACGCGGAACGCGACCGCCGCGACAAGCAGCGCGCCGCGGAGGTCGAGAAGAAGGTGGCCGAGGCGCAGAAGAAGGTCGAGAAGGCCACGAGACCCGCCGACGCCGAAGAGGCCGGTTCCCAGGCCGCGCACGGCGCGTCCGAGGCGGTCGAAGGCGAAGGCCTGCGTTATGAAGTCCAGATCGACAGCCGCGGCGTGCGCATCGTGCCGCGCCATCCGGTCGCTGCCGCGGCCAGCGCCGCTTCCGCGGCCGATGCCGAAGGGGCCGTCGATCCCACCCTGCCCTCGGTCGACATCCGCATCCCCAACGAGAAGCAGCGCGAGGCCATCAAGGAGGCGGTGAAGTCAGCCGCGGCCGAAGCCAGACGCGCGCTCGAGGAAGCCGCCGAAGAAGCGCGCCAGGCCAAGGCCGACGCCGAAGAAGCGCGCGACGAGCTCGAACAGGTCCAGCGCGAGACCTCCCGCAAGACCCGGTACCGCACCGTGCACCTGGGCGATTTCCTCGACAAGCTCGCCATCCTGGTGGTGCTGGCCTCGGCGCTGCTGAAGGCCACCTACAAGGGCCGGCTGCAGGCCGAAGTGAAGGCCGCCAAGGCCACCGAGACCGCGGAGGCCGAATCGCTGCGCCGCCAGGTCGTCGAGGCCCGCATGGCCGCGATGCAGGCGCAGGTCGAGCCCCACTTCCTGTTCAACACGCTGGCGTCCATCGACCACCTGATCGAGACCGACCCGCCGCGCGCCTCGCAGATGCAGAAGAACCTGATCGCGCTGCTGCGGGCCTCGATGCCGACGATGCGCGAGGCCAACGCCAACGGCGGCGTGCGCGACCTGGGCCGCGAGATGGCCGTGATCCGGCCTTACCTGGAGATCCTGCAGGTCCGCATGGAAGAGCGCCTGGTGTCGCGCATCGAGGTGCCCGACGGCCTGCTCTCCGCCGAATTCCCGCCCATGATGATCCAGAGCCTGGTCGAGAACGCCATCAAGCACGGCCTCGAACCCAAGGCCGAAGGCGGCAGCCTGCTGCTCAAGGCCGAGATCGTCCACGGCAAGCTGCAGGTCACCGTCGCCGACACCGGCCTGGGCTTCGGCCGCGCCGCGACCTCGGGCACCGGCGTCGGCCTGGCCAACATCCGCGAACGGCTCTCGCTGCTCTACGGCAAGGCCGCCAGCGTCACCGTCGCCGAGAACCAGCCCTCCGGCACCGTCGTGATCATCACCGTCCCGTACCGGACGTCCGCCCACCACGCGCCCGAACCCGGGCCGCAAGGAGCACACGCATGAAAACGCTGTTCAAGACCCTGCTCATCCTCGGTTTCGTTCTCGTCGGCGGCGCGGTGCTGCTCGGCTGGGGCGTGTTCCATCTGCTCGGCGACGTCCCGGGCGTGCACCTCACCGTCGACGGCGAAGAAGTCATCCTCAGCGGCATGGGCCTGGCCGACGCGTTCGGCGCCGGCGTCGGCCTGATCCTCGCCTTCGTCGTGGTGTGCCTGATCGTGCCGCTGGTGCTGCTGCTCGGCCTCGGCCTGCCGCTGCTCATCCTGGGCGCGGTGGCGCTCGTGGCGCTGGCCGCGCTGGCGGGCGTCGGCGCCGTGGTCGGCTCGCCGCTGCTGCTCATCGGCCTGGTCGTCTGGCTGATCGTGCGCGACAAGCCGCGCAAGGCGCCGCGCGTCCAGACCGCCGCCGCGCCGAGTGCGCCGGCCCTGGGGGCCTCGCCGGCCGAGCCGTCCCTCCACGCCTGATCCCCGCCTGATCCCCGCCTGAACCGCCCTTCACCTGCCCTAACATCGCCCCCCATGAGCGACACCAGTGACACCCCCCAAGGCCCGCGCGCCATCCTCGCGGACGACGAACGCCTGATGCGCGAGCAACTGCGCAGCCGCATCGCCGAGGTCTGGCCCGAGCTGCAGATCGTGGCCGAGGCCAAGAACGGCCTGGAGGCGGTCGAGCTGGTCAAGGAGCACCGGCCGGACCTGGTCTTCCTCGACATCCGCATGCCGGGCCTGACCGGCGTCGAGGCGGCCAAGCAGATCGCGCAGTTGCCCGACGATGACGACTGGCTGCTGCCGGAGATCGTCTTCATCACGGCCTACGACCAGTACGCGGTCGAGGCCTTCGAGCAGGGCGTGTGCGACTACGTGCTCAAGCCCGCGGAACGCGAGCGCCTGCTGGTCACCGTCGAGCGCATCAAGAAGCGTCTGGCGCTGCGCAGCGGCGAGGCCGAGCCGGAAGGCCCGAGCACCGGCACCTTGCAGCAGCTGCTGCATTCGCTGTCGGCGCGGGTGAACAACACCGGCGGGGCGCCGCAGTACCTCCAGTGGATCCAGGCCTCGGTTGGCCAGACCATCCAGATGATCCCGGTCGAGGACGTGCTGTTCTTCATCAGCGACGAGAAGTACACGCGCGTCCAGACGCCGACCGTCGAGGCGCTGATCCGCAAGCCGATCAAGGAGCTGGTCGACGAGCTGGATCCCAAGCTGTTCTGGCAGATCCACCGCTCGACGCTGGTCAACGTCAAGGCCATCAACGGCATCAGCCGCGACTTCCGCGGCCGCCAGCTCGTGGGCGTGCGCGGCCTCGAAGAGAAGCTCGAAGTCAGCCGCAGCTACACACACCTCTTCAAGGGCATGTAGCGCTTCCACGACCCTCACCCCTACCCTCTCCCGCAGTGCGGGCCATCCCATCGGCTCGGTGCACGCTTGCTCCCTCTCCCGCTTGCCGGAGAGGGTGGGGGTGAGGGACGGCGTCCGCGGCAGTCCGCCACCGAAGCGCCCCAGCGCTACAGCACCACCACCGCGTCCGGCAACTCATTGCGCGGCACGGTGCCGGCCTCGGGCGGGAAGTGCTGGGCCAGCAGCGCCTCGACGGCGCGGATCGCCTCCACCAGCCCCTGCTCGAACTGTCCGCCGCGCAGCGACTGCCGCAGGCCCTCGACGATGGGTTGCCACTGCGTCGCGCTGACGCGCCGGTTCAGTCCGCGGTCCGCGACGATCTCGATGGCGTGCTCCGCCAGCAGCAGATAGATGAGCACACCATTGTTGTGCTCCGTATCCCACACGCGCAGCTTGCCGAACAGCGCCAGCGCCCGTTGCCGCGCCGTCAATCCGCGCCACAGATAGCTGATGGGCAGGCTCGCCTCCACGCACAGGCGGATCTCGCCGGCATGGCTCGATTCGCTCTCGGTGACGCGCGCGGACAGGCGCGCCAGCGCTGCGGCCGGCAGCACGCGCCGCACGTCGGCCTCATCCCAGAAACGATGCCGGAAGAAGCGCCCCAGCCGGCTCGTGTCGCCGGCGCGGCGGATCTCGTGATCGGTCGGACGTTCCATCACCAGTCTCCCGAGGCGCCGCCGCCGCCGAAGTCGCCGCCGCCGCCGGAGGAGAACCCACCGCCGTCGCTGCCGCCCCAACTCCCGCCGCCATTGCCACCGCCGCCGCCGCCGCCCCAGATGATGGGCGGCGCGATGCCGCCCGACCGGTGCGCGCTGCGCCGATAACCGCCGTAGGACGGGCTTGCGCTGCGCCGTCGCGCCGCGCCGATGCCGAGCACCCCGACCAGGATCAGCGACGCGACCGCCGCGCCCGCGCCCAGCAGCAGGCTGTTGCTCAGCCCCCAGCCGACGGCGCCCGCGCCGACGCCGGTGAACAGGCTGCCGATCTTGCGTCCGAACATGGACGTCAGCACCGCGCCCATCAGCGGCACGGCGAGGAACGCGATCATGGCGATCTCGCCGATGTCGATGTTGTGGCCGCCGCCGGATCTCGCGGGCCGCTGCGCCGGCGCCGGCAGGTGTTCACCGCGGATGCGCGCCTGCAGCGAATCGATCGCGCGGTTCAGCCCGCCGGCATAGTCGCCCGCCTTGAAGGCGGGCGTGATGTCGCGCTCGATGATCTGCCGCGCGGCGAGGTCCGGCACCGCCCCTTCAAGCGCCTTGGCCGTCTGGATGTTGATGCGCCGGTCGTCCTTCGCGACGACGATCAGCAGCCCGTCGCCGACATCGCGCCGTCCGATCTTCCACTGGTCGCCGAGGCGCTGCGCGAAGGCGGCGATGTCCTCCGGCGCGGTCGTGCGCACCATCAGGACGACGATCTGCGGGCCGGCTTCGCGCTCGAACGCGGCGAGCTTCGCCTCGAGCGCCTCGCGCTGCGCGGCACTGAGCGTCGCGGTCTGGTCGATGACGCGGCCGCTGAGCGGCGGCACCGGCTGGACGTCCTGCGCGCGCGCCCGCGGCAGCAGGCCGACGCTCATCAACAGGCCGAAGAAGACCAGCGCCAGGAGTCGGACGGCCCGCATGCGCGGGACCTCAGTTCGACGCGGGCGAGGCCGCCGGTGCCGGCGTCGTGGCGGGAGCCGTCCCGGCGGGCACGGCCGGCTTGTCGAAGCTCACCGTCGGCGGCGCGGAGATCGCGGCCTCGTTCTGCACGGTGAAGTTCGGCTTGGTGTCGTAGCCGAAGATCTTCGCCGTCAGGTTCGATGGGAACCGGCGGGTCAGCACGTTGTAATCCTGCACCGACTTGATGTAACGGTTGCGCGCAACGGTGATGCGGTTCTCGGTGCCTTCCAGCTGCACGCGCAGGTCCCGGAAGCCCTGGTTGGCCTGCAGCTGCGGATAACGCTCGCTGACCACCATCAGCCGGCTCAGCGCGCCGGACAACTCACCCTGCGCGGCCTGGAACTTCTGCAGCGCGGCGGGGTCGCGCGCCAGCTCGGGCGTGACCTGGATGCTGGTGGCCTTGGCGCGGGCCTCGACGACCTTGGTCAGCGTGTCCTGCTCGAAACTGGCTTCGCCCTTCACCGTGTTGACGATGTTCGGGATCAGGTCGCTGCGACGCTGGTACTGGCTGAGCACTTCGGACCAGCTCGCGTTGACCTGCTCGTCCAGGCTCTGGAACTCGTTGTAGCCGCAGCCGGTGAGCGCCATCGGCGCGCCCACGATCAAGGCGGCGGCCGCCGTGGTGCGAAGGGACGCGCGAAGCGACGAGCCAACGGTGTTGAACGGACGGGACAGTGTCGAAATCATCAGCGGATCCTCCTTGTGCGCAGCGGCATATCGTGTGCCGGGTCCCGGAATTCAAGGGCAAGAGGGTCCGAGCATAATCCCCTCCCCATGAGCGCCCCCCTTCAGAACGACGTCTTCCTGCGCGCCTGCCTGCGCGAGCCCACCGAGTACACGCCCGTCTGGCTGATGCGCCAGGCCGGCCGCTACCTGCCCGAGTACCGCGACACCCGCGCCAGGGCCGGCAGCTTCATGGGGCTGGCCACCAACCGGGACTACGCGACCGAGGTCACCCTCCAGCCGCTGGAACGCTACCCGCTGGACGCGGCCATCCTGTTCAGCGACATCCTGACCGTGCCGGACGCGATGGGCCTGGGCCTGTCGTTCGCGCAGGGGGAGGGACCCAAGTTCGAGAAGGTGGTCCGCGACGAGGCCGCCGTGAACGCGCTGGCCGTGCCGGACATGGACAAGCTGCGCTACGTCTTCGACGCGGTAAGCTCGATCCGCAGCGCGCTGAACGGCCGCGTGCCGCTGATCGGCTTCTCCGGCAGCCCGTGGACGCTGGCCTGCTACATGGTCGAGGGCGGCGGCTCCGACGACTACCGCCACGTCAAGAGCCTGATGTACGCGCGTCCGGACCTGATGCACCGCATCCTGGCGATCAACGCCGATGCGGTCGCGGCCTATCTGAACGCGCAGATCGACGCCGGCGCGCAAGCCGTGATGATCTTCGACTCCTGGGGCGGCGTGCTGGCCGACGGCCAGTTCCAGCAGTTCAGCCTCGCCTATTCGCGCCGCGTGCTGTCGCAGCTCAAGAGCGAACACGACGGCCGCCGCATTCCCAAGCTGCTGTTCACCAAGGGCGGCGGGCTCTGGCTGGACGAGATCGCCACCGCCGGCGCCGATGTCGTCGGCCTGGACTGGACGGTGAACCTCGGTCGCGCGCGGGCACAGGTGCACGATCGCGTGGCGCTGCAGGGCAACCTCGATCCGAACGTGCTGTTCGCACCGCCCGCGGCGGTCCGCGAACAGGCGCGCGCCGTGCTCGACAGCTTCGGCGCGCCGCAGCGCGCGGATGGCGGATGGGGCGGCCACGTGTTCAACCTGGGGCACGGCATCAGCCAGTTCACACCGCCGGAAAACGTCTCCGAACTGGTCGACGAAGTGCATATGCATTCGCGCAAACTGCGCAAGGCGTCGGCATAGTTATCCCCAAATCCGTGCATGTCACTGAAACGCAGCACAAATGAGGGATCTTGGCTAGGGCTTTCCCCGATTGGAGCGTAAGTCGTTGATTTCAAACGGGGTGGCGCGTTTTGCCCCGATTTGACGCCCACGGGGCTCCGCGGCGGCAATCCCGGCAAGCCAAGAAAAGCCGGGGCGTTTCCCACAAAGTTATCCACAGGCTCCGGACCCCGTTGTGAAGACCCTTGGAAATCAGGCACTTGGCGCGTTTTTCTCATGGTCGATGGCGACCGGGAGGGACGCGACAACGCAGCATGCGAACGGCCAAGCGCGGGCTCTCCACGGGGCAGGGGGCATCCCTCCGGGAACCCCCAGCCCCATTCCGGCCCCACCGACATCCGCTGACACCGGGACGGAGCTCCACGCAGGATGAACGAGTCCCCGTTGCGTCGCTTGCGGGTGGCCGTCGAAGCACCCCAGCACAGCGGGCTGACCGGACCGCTGGATTACCTCGGCCCGCAAGACTTGACCCCAGGCACGCTGGTGCACGTGACGCTGGGTCGCCGCGACGTGATGGGCCTGGTCTGGGACGACCCGCCCGAGGACCAGGACTTGCCCGAGGACGCGCAACTGCCAGAGTCCGAGTTGCGTCCCGTGGGCGAAGCTCTGGACGCGCTACCACCGCTGTCGAACCGCTGGCGCCGATTGGTCGAGTTCGCGGCCAGCTACTACCAGCGCAGCGTCGGCGAGTTGGCACTGGCGGTATTGCCGCCCCAACTTCGCGATCTCGACGCGAAGCAGTTGCAGGCGCGGCTGAAGAAGCTCGACAAGGCGGACGCCGAAGCGGCGAAAGCTGCGACAGCAGCAGCAGCAGCAGCGGCGATTGAGGCGGGGTCGAACCCAGAGGCGCTCGAAGCGCAACCGTCCACGCCGGAGCGTCCGGCACTCACCGCGCAGCAGCAGTCGGCGCTGGACGCGCTGGCGGAACTGGCCGCCCGCGAGGTGCCGCAGCCGGCGCTGCTGTGGGGCCTGACCGGCAGCGGCAAGACGGAGATCTACCTGCGCGCCGCGGAGGCCGCGCTGGAACGCGGGGAACAGGTGCTGGTGCTGGTGCCGGAGATCAACCTGACGCCGCAGCTCGAGGCGCGATTCGCGGAGCGCTTCGCGGGGCGTTCGATCGTGTCGCTGCACAGCGCGCTGACGCCGGCCCAACGCCTGCGGAACTGGCTCGCTGCGCACCTGGGTCGCGCGCAGCTGGTGCTGGGCACGCGGCTGGCGGTGTTCGCGTCGATGCCGCGCCTGGGTCTGATCGTGGTCGACGAGGAGCACGACCCCTCCTACAAGCAGCAGGACGGCGCGCGTTATTCGGCGCGCGATCTGGCCGTGTATCGCGGCCATCTGGAGAAGGTGCCGGTGGTGCTGGGCTCGGCGACGCCGTCGCTGGAGAGTTGGCAGCACGCGCTCGCCGGGCGCTATCGGCGCATCGATCTCACGGAGCGCATCGGCGGGGGCGCGCTGCCGCGGGTGCGGCTCTTCGACATGAACCGGCTGGAACGCAAGAAGGGCGTGACGACGACGCTGTCGGTGCCGCTGGTGGATGCCTTGCGCAAACGGCTGGAGCGCGGGGAGCAGAGCCTGGTGTTCCTGAACCGCCGCGGCTACGCGCCGGTGTTGCATTGCGACCAGTGCAACTGGAAGAGCGACTGCCCCCATTGCAGCGCGCATCAGGTGTTCCACAAGGAGGACCGGACGCTGCGCTGCCACCACTGCGGCGTGACGACGCGCGTGCCGCGCGCCTGCCCGTCCTGCGGCAATCCAGACATCGCGCCGCTGGGGCGCGGGACCGAGCGCCTGGAGGAGCAGCTCGCACAGGCGCTGCCCGGCGCGCGCGTGGCCCGCATCGACGCGGACACGACCCGGCTCAAGGGCAGCCTGGAAACGCAGTTGGCGGCGGTGCACGAGGGCGACGTCGACATCCTCGTCGGCACGCAGATGGTCGCCAAGGGACACGACTTCCGCCGCATCACGCTGGTGGCGGCGGTGAATCCGGACGGCGCGCTGTTCAGCAGCGACTTCCGCGCACCGGAGCGCCTGTTCTCGCTGCTGATGCAGGCGGGCGGCCGCGCGGGGCGCGACGCCGCGCAGGCGGCCAGGAGCGAGATGTGGATCCAGACCTGGTATCCCGAGCACGCGCTCTACCAGTCGCTGCAGAAGCACGATTACGAGGCTTTCGCCGGCAGCCAGCTGCATGAGCGGATGTCGGCCAACCTGCCGCCGTTCGCGCACCTGGCGCTGGTGCGGGCGGAAGGCCGCAGCGTCGAGGCCGCGCGCGATTTCCTGGTCGCGGCGCAGGAGGCGGCACAGGCGCTGCCCTTGTCGCTGGGCCTGTTGCTGTATCCGCCGGTGCCCATGGCGATCGCGCGCGTGGCCGATAGCGAGCGCTTCCAGATGCTGATCGAGGCCGGCAGCCGCGCGCAGCTGCTGCGCTTCCTGCGGGCCTGGCTGCCCGAACTGCATGCGCTCAAACGACGTCAGAAGGGCCTGACGCGGTGGGCGGTGGACGTGGACCCTCTGGCGATCTAGGACACGGCCCCGCGTTGTCAGAGCAGCTTGGCGAGTGCCTCTTCGAGCACCGGCCACGCGGCACGCGCCGCGGCGAGGGCGTCCTCGGAGCCGGTCGCGGCCTGCTCCGCATCGAGCTCCAGTTGCCGTGCGACTTCCGCCGCCTCGGCATGCCCCAGCGTCAGCAGCACGCTCTTGAGGCTGTGCGCGAGATGGCGCAGCTTGACGTGTTCGCCGCGGTCGCAGGCGAGGCGGCCATTGGCGATGTCCAGCGGGAACTGCATGCGGCAGCGCGCCAGGAAGGCCTGGTACAGCGCGGCCTTGCCGCCGAAGTACTGTTCGATGGCCGCCTGATGGATGGACGGCATCGCGGCCGGCGGCGCCGCGTCGCGCAGGCCGTCCAGGCAGGACTGCAGGTCGCCGAGCGAGCACGGCTTGGACAGGAAACGCGTGACGCCGAGCGCTTCCAGCTGTTCGCGCACCGCCGGATTGATGCCCGCGCTGAACACGGCCAGCCGGGCGTTGCCGCGCAGCGCCGGTCGTTGCTTGAGCGTCTGCAGCAGATCCAGGCCGTGCCGGCCCGGCAGCATCAGGTCGCTGATGACCAGGTCGAAGCTCTGCGTCGCCAGCGCGAGCAGCGCCTCGTCGACGGAGATGCAGGCCTGCATGCGCACCTCGTCGTCTTCGAGGGCCATGGAGACGAAGCGCTGCAAGGTGATGTCGTCCTCCACGAGGAGGACCCGGACGCGGGACGCCATGATCAGGCAGCCACCGGCTTCAACCTGCGAATTGCGGCTGGCGGGCCTGGATGCGCTGGATGGCGGCGCCGAGCAGCGGCGGCAGGTCGGTCACGAGTCGCGGCTTGTGCACCAGCGGCAGGCCGGCCAGCGCGAACGCATAGGGCGCCCGCTGCTGCTCGTCGAGCGCGGTGACGAAGATCAGCTCGCTGCTGGCGAACTGCGGCTGCGAGCGCAGGCTGGTCACCAGCGCCGCGCCGTCGATGCCGGGCAACAGGATGTCGACCAGCAGGATCTCGGGCTGCAGCTGGCCGTACATGACCAGACCGCCGATGCCGTCGTTGGCCGTGTGCAGGTCCAGGTCGGGGTATTCCTGCTGGGCCAGCAGCATGACGAGGTTCTGGTAGTGGACCGAGTCCTCGATCAGCAGCGCCTTGAGGCGCGGCGGAGCGCCGTCGCCGGGCGACAGGTCGGCCGGCTTGGTCGGCGCGAGGCCGCGGCCGGTCAGCCAGGCGTCCAGCGACGCGCGCAGGATCCGGCGGTGGCCACCGGGGGTGCGCCATGCCTGCAACTCGCCGCGGTCGACCATCAGTTGCACCGAGCGGACGGCCATGCCGAGGCGCTGCGCGACTTCACGCGTGCTGAAATCCTCTTGCATGTCATCGGGTGTACGGGCAATAGCAGTCATGAGTCAATTTTGCCGAATTAACCAAACTAGTAGGTGGGCAATATCCCCAGTTATAAGCGATAAAAGTGATATCGGGTGTGACTTCGCTCGGGGTGGGGGCTTCCCCCGCGCGGAGACGGTGCGAACTCTGGTGCAATCCGGGCCGAGGACATGCGCTGAAGAAGCGCTGAAGAAGCGATGAAGAAGCGATGAAGAAACGATGATGAAGCGATGGACCGGACCGGGCGCGACGGTCCCGCCGGCCTGGATCCAGGCCCGGATCTGGGCAACGGGACTGTGCGTGGCGGCCGCGCCGGGGGCGCGGCGCGCCCCGGCGGCCGCGCCTGCCTCGGCCAATGGCGCTGCGACTGCCACTGCGGCGGCGTCCGCCAGTCCGGCGCTGCGGCGCGTCCTCGCGAGTGGCGTGCTGCGGGTCTGCATCTGGCCGGACTATTACGGCATCACCTACCGCCATCCGCGCGACGAGACGCTCAGCGGCCTCGACATCGACCTGTCCAACGAACTGGCCAAGGAGCTGGGCGTCCGGCTCCGGTATGTCGAATCCTCGTTCCAGCGCCTGGTCCCCGACCTCGAAGCAGAGCGCTGCGACGTCGCGATGTTCGCCGTCGCCGCGCTGCCGCAACGGATGGCGGCGCTGGACTTCACGCGGCCTTACCTGCAGAGCGGCCTGTACGCGATCGCCAGCCGCGCCAGCCGCGTCGTCAAGCGATGGGACGACATCGACCAGCCCGGCGTGGTGGTCGCCGTCCAGACGGGCACCTCGTCGGAACGCGTGATGCGCGCCGCCCTGAAGCGCGCGACGCTGCTGGTGGTCCAGCCACCGGCGACGCGGGAACGCGAACTGGAGTCCGGCCGCGCCGATGTCTTCATCACCGACTACGCCTACAGCCGGCGGCTGCTCGACAACGCGGACTGGGCGCAGCTCATCGCGCCGCCCCAGCCTTTCCACGTCCTGCCGTATGCCTACGCGATCAAGCGCGGCGACCCCGCGTGGCTGGCGCGGCTGGATGAATTCGTCGTCCGGATCAAACGGGACGGACGGCTGCGCGCCGCCGCCGAGCGCCACGGCCTCGGCGCGATCGTGGTGCCCTGAGACGGAGGTCCAGCGATGCTCGGTCCGGCCGTCCGATCCCTCCTGCGCCTGCGCCGCGCCACGCTGTGGGCGGGACTGGCCGTGGGCGCGGGCACCTTGGCCGGCCTGATCGGCCCGGCCTGGGTCGGCCGGCAGGAAGCCATCGACGACGCGCGCAGCCGCGGCGCGCTGCTGGCCCAGGTGCTGGAGAGCGATGCGAGCCGCACCATCGAGACGGCCTCGCTGTCGTTGCATGCGATCGGCGACGGGCTGACGCGCACGGTCGCCGATCCGCACGAGGCTCAGCACCTCGAGGAGCACTTCAGCCATGTGCTGGTGGGCATGCCCTTCATCCGGAGCGTCTCTTTGCTGGACACGCGCGGCCGGGTGCTGATCAGCACGAACGCCGACGAGATCGGCCTGGAGATCCCGCTGGACGACTTCGGTCGCCTGCCCGGTCCCGACCGGGACCTGCTGATGCCGCTGCGGCCAGGCCGCGGTCTGGCGGACCTCGCGCGGGGACGGGGAGCACGCGGCTCGCCGGTCGGCATGCTGCCGCTGCTGCTGCAACTGCCGCAGGCGCCGGACGAGCCCGCCGGCGCTGCGTCGCTGCCCAGGCAGGCGCTGACCCCGCTGGGCATCTCGCCGGGCAACCGCGAGTCGGACCCGCGCTGGTTGCTGGCGCTGATCAATCCGGACGCGCTGACGCAGGTCCAGCAGCGCGCGCTGCCGGGCGGCCGCAGCGCCGCGTGGCTGGCCTCGACCGACGGACAGCTGCTGGCCGCGATGGAGACGCTGCACCAGTTGCCCGGTCAGCGCCTGGACGGTCATCCGGCCTTCGACGCCCTGCGTCGCGGGCGCGAGCACGACACCTACATCGGCGCGGGCGCCCTGCCGGGCGAGGTCATCGTCGCGTACCGGGCGGCGCCGCGGCGGCCGCTGATCGTCGGCGTCGAGCAATCGGTCGACGAGGTGCTGGCCCGCTGGCATGCGGGCCTGCGCTGGCTGCTGCTGATCGGCTCGCTGGCGCTGGCGCTGATCGCGTTGGCGACGATCACCGTGCGGCGCAGCCTGCAGGCGCGCGCGGAAGCGATGGAGGCGCTGGAAGGCGCGCACGAGCAGCTGGCCGACCGCGAACGCGACATGCGCGTGCTGCTCAAGAGCGTGCAGGAGGTGATCTTCCGGACCAATCCGGCCGGCACGCTGACCTTCGTCAATGCGCGCTGGACGACGCTGCACCGGGGCCGGCCGGACGAGGCGGTCGGCCGCCGCCTGGCCGACATCGCCGAGCCGGCCGACCGCGAGGCGGTGGCGAGTCTGTTCGGCGGCGACGAGGGCGTGCGCAGCATCGAGGCCACGATCCGCAACGGCGAAGGCGCGCCGCGCCGCTACCAGATCGCGACGGTGCCGCTGCGTCGCGACGGCGAACTGCTGGGCTACGCCGGCAGCGCCGTCGACATCACCGAGCGCGCCGCCGCCGAGCGGCTGACGCGCCAGGCGCGCGACTCGGCGGAAGAGGCCTCGCGGACCAAGACCGAATTCCTCGCCAACATCAGCCATGAACTGCGCACGCCGCTGCAGGCCATCCTCGGGTTCTCCGAGCTCGGCATCATGCGCAGCGGCGGACAGGAACGCCTGCAGGCGATGTTCTCGGACATCCACGGCTCGGGGCAGCGGATGCTGGCGCTCGTCAACGACCTGCTCGACGCGTCCAAGCTGGACGCGGTCGGCGCGCTGGAACTGCACGCGGCGGACCTGCGCGAGCCGGTGGACGCGGTGATGCGCGAACTCGCGCCGCTGACCGCGAAACGCCACCTGACGCTCGCCGTCGACCTGCCCGCGCCGCTGCCGGGACGCGTGGATCCGCTGCGCTTCCAGCAGGCGGTGCGCAACGTGCTGGCCAATGCGATCAAGTTCGCGCCTCAAGGCGGCACCATCGAGCTTCGCGGCGGCCGCACGCCCGAGGGCGCGCTGCACCTGTGCGTGGCCGACCGGGGCCCGGGCATCCCGGTCGAGGAGCTCGAACGCATCTTCGATCCCTTCGTCCAGTCCAGTGCGACCAAGGACGGCTCCGGCGGCACCGGCCTCGGCCTGCCGATCAGCCGGCGAATCGTCGAGATGCACGGCGGGCAGCTCTATGCCGCCAACCGCGACGGCGGTGGCGCAGAATTCCACCTGATCCTCCCCGCGCAGGACACGCCGGCCGGCGGGGAGCGAGGCCCAGGCGGCCGACTGACTGGCGACACGGACGCCCGCACCAGGAGCACACCATGAAGTGGGAAGGCAATCGAGAGAGCGACAACGTCGAGGATCTGCGCGGATCCGGCGGCGGAAGCGGCGGCGGGCTGCCGATGCTCGGCGGACGAGGCATCGGGATCGGCGGCATCGTGATCGCGCTGCTCGCGTCCTGGGCCTTCGGCATCAACCCGCTGACGGTGCTCAGCGCGCTCGACGGCAGCGCCGTGCAGACCACGCCCGGGCCCGCCCAGCGCCCCGTCGAGCACAGCCGTCCCCAGGACGCGCCGGCCAAGTTCGTCAGCATCGTGCTCGCCGACACCGAGGACGTCTGGACCGCGCTCTTCAAGGCCGGCGGCAAGACCTACCAGGCGCCGACGCTCACCCTGTTCGAAGGACAGTCACGCACCGCGTGCGGACTCGGGCAGGCGGCGATGGGACCGTTCTACTGCCCCGGCGACAGCAAGGTCTACATCGACCTCAGCTTCTACCAGACCCTCCGCGACCGGCTCGGCGCCCCCGGCGACTTCGCCCAGGCCTACGTGATCGCCCATGAGGTGGGACACCACGTCCAGCATCTCCTGGGCATCACCGAAAAGGTCGACGCCGCCCGCCGCCGTCAGTCCGAACAGGCCGCCAACGCCACCAGCGTGCGCGTCGAGCTGCAGGCGGATTGCTTCGCCGGGGTGTGGGCGCATCACTCGCAACAGTCCAAGGGCTGGCTGGAAGCCGGAGACGTCGATGAAGCGCTGAACGCCGCCGCCAGGATCGGCGACGACACGCTCCAGCGCAGCGCCGGACGCGCGGTGGTGCCGGAGAGCTTCACCCACGGCACCAGCGAGCAGCGGCAGCGCTGGTTCAAGCGCGGGATGGCGCAAGGCGACTTGCGGGACTGCGATACGTTCTCGACGAAGCAGCTCTAGGCCTGGACCAGCGCGAGGCCAGCAACGGCTCTACTGCGAGGCGCTCGATCCCGCTGCCGGGCGGGGCCTGGCCTCGGCCCGCGGATCCCCCACGCAGCCCTTCAGCCACTGGCTCATCTCCCATTGCACCTGGCCGGCGGACTCGCGGGCGGTATAGCCGTGCGCCTCGAAGGGCAGCAGCACGTAGCGCGCGGTGCCGCCCAGGCCGGCCATCGCCTGGTAGAGGCGCTCGCTCTGCATGGGGAAGGTGCCGGAGTTGTTGTCGGCCTCGCCGTGGATCAGCAGCAGCGGATCCTTGATCTGGTTCGCGAAGAGGAAGGGCGACAGCTTCAGGTAGACGTCCTTGGCGTCCCAGAGCGACCGGCGCTCGCTCTGGAACCCGAAGGGCGTCAGCGTCCGGTTGTAGGCACCGCTGCGCGCGATGCCGCAGCGGAACAGCTTGGTGTGCGCCATCAGGTTCACCGCCATGAACGCGCCGTAGCTGTGGCCGCCGATGGCGATCCGGCGCGGATCCACCACGCCCAGGTCTTCCGCCTTGTCCACGATCGCGCGCGCGTTCGCCGTGATCTGCTCGATGAAGCTGTCGTTCATGTTGCGCGAGTCACCCACCACCGGCATCGTCGCATCCATCAGCACCACATATCCATCCATCAGCAGGTTCAGCGGACTGATGCCGGAGAAGCTCATGTAGCGCCCCGGCGAACCGCTCAACTGCCCGGCGATCGCGGCGTCGTTGAATTCCAGCGGATAGGCCCACACCAGCGCCGGTCGCTTCTCGCCCTCGCGCAGGTCGGGCGGCAGGTACATCCAGAACGAGAGCTCCACGCCGTCGTTGCGCTTGAAACTCACCAGCTCGCGCCGCACGCCCTTCAACTGCGGCGTCGGATCCTTGAGGCGCGTCAGCGGCGTGACCTTGCCGTTCTCGCGCAGCACCAGGTTGGGCGGCTCGTGCTCGGTCTCGCGCTGCGTCAGGAGCCGGCGATCCTCGAAGAGCGCCACGGGTTGCTCATACACGCCCTCGGCCGACTGGAACAGCCGCTGCACGCTCAGGTCCTTCAGCGACAGCTTGTCCAGGAAAGGACGATCACCCTTCGGTCCCGATCCCTGCCCGGACAGCAGCAGATCCCCGTTGAGCGTCTGCGCGACCTGGTGTCCGTTGCCGAGCGTGCGCATGAACGGATAACCGGGATGCCGGTAGCGCTCGCGCACCGAGTGCTCGAACAGCGGCCGGCTCTGCTTGCCGTTGAGCGGCAGAAGGTAGGTCCGCGACCAGCCCCGGCTGCGGTCCTCCTCCGTCAGCAGGCCGTGGATGCCGTCGTCGAGGAAGCGCAGCCGCGTGAAGCGGTAGGGCATGCGCTGCACTTCGAAGGGATCGCCGGTGTACGGCGGGTCCAGCCGCATGACGCGGTCGCGGAAGGCCGCGCGGGTGGCCGGGTTGCCGCCGTCCAGGGCCTCGACCCAGTAGATCGCCGCGTCCTTGGTCGGCGACGGATAGAACACGCGCGGCCCCGGCAGCGCGCCGTCGATCGCGACGCCCTGCTTGAGCGGCATCTTCACCAGCTCGCGGATCACCTTGCCGTCGCGCTGGCGGACCTCGACCACGGTCGGGAAATCGTCGAACGTCAGGTTGTAGCTGAACGGGCGCACCAGCCGCTCGGTCAGCAGGGCCTGGCCGGTGCCGACGCTGGAGACGCTGGTGAACAGGCCGGGGGCGCCGATGTCGCGGCTCTGGCCGCTGGCGACGTCGATCAGTGTGAGCTGCGAGCGGGCGTAGTGTTCGAACAGGTCCTCGTCGCGCGGATTGCGCAGCAGGTCCGGATAGGTGCGCTCGGGCGAGGCCTTGCCGTGGGTCTCCTGGATCGCCGGGCCGGTCTGCGCGCGGCTGGGCGCGGCGCCGCGATCGTCGGGGACGGTCAGCACGACCGCCTCGCGGGCGTTCAGCCAGGCGATGTCGTCGGCGTCGACGGCGTTGTTCAGCCGCACGTTGTAGAGGCGCCAGAGCTGGCCGTTGGACGTGGCGCCGGCCCAGAGCTCGTCGGCGGTGTCGGTGCGCCGGGACAGCAGGAAGCGCTGCCCGTCCGGCGCCCAGAGGAAGTTGTGCCAGGTGCCGCCGGCCGGGAGCTCGACCTCGCGTTCGGCGGCCTCCGGCTCCAGCAGCGAGCGCAGGCGCACGCGTTGTACCGCGAGCAGGTTCTGCTGGCTGGCGTTGCGCGCATCGAAGCGCGCGCCGGCCAGGCGCAGCCCGGGCCGGGCCAGTTCCTCGAGCGGCGTGTAGCGGCGTTGCTCGACCAGTGCCAGCGCCTGGCGGTCCGGCGAGGGGATGAGGCGCGGCAGCGACGGCGCGTCGAGCAGCTCGCGGATCGCCACGGACGGCTGCTTGTACGGCGCGGGCGCGGCCCCGGCCGGGCCGGCGAGACCGGCGAGACCGGCGAGACCGGCGAGACCGGCGAGACCGGCAAGACCGGCAAGACCGGCGAGACCGGCAAGTCCGGCCAGGGCGGCCATGCCGCGGAGCGTCGTCGCGAGCAGGCCGGCCGCCAGCCGACGGACGGCGGGTGCGGGTACGGCCTCGGGGGCGACGACCGTGGACGCGGCCGGGCCACCGACGGGCGGAAGGCGCAGGCCGACAGAGGGGACGCGGGAGGACATGGGGTCGAAGTATCGCTGCGCTAGGATTCGCGCCCATGATCGAGCCGCCGCATCCGCACGCGCAGGACCCCCGCGCACCGCACGACCCGGCCCCCCGGGCCCCGGCGGTGCTGCCGGCCGTCGGCGAGCGCCTGGGCGTCTGGCGCGTGGCGACGGTGCTCTTCGAGTGCGCCTCGGGGGTGTGGTTCCGCGTCGAGCACGGCAAGGCCGCGGCACAGACCGGCCTCGCGCTGGTGTACCGCCACGAGTCCGACGCGCAGGCGGTGCTGATGCGTTTCGCGGAGGATTCGGAAGCGCTGGCGCGCTTCCAGTACCCGTCCTACGGCGCGCCGCTGGACAGCGGCCTCAGCCCCGCCGGGCTCCCCTACCTGGTCGTGCCGGCGATGGAGGGCGCGCCGCTGCTGCGCGTGGCGATGGCACTGCCGCTGAAGCGGCGCATGCAGCTGCTGCTGGACCTGATCGAGATGCTGGACGCCGCCCATGCGCACGGCCTGGTGCTGCACGAGCTGGATCCCGGGACGCTCTGGCTGAGCCCCGCGCAGCAGTTGCACTGGCTGGGACAAGGCCTGACACCGCGCGACAGCCAGGCGCCCGCCGCGCTGGTGCGCGCGGCGGAACCGCTGGCCAACGCGCGTCAACGCGCCGGCGGCCGTCCGGACGAGAACAGCGAGACCCACGCGCTCGGTCGTCTGCTGGGCATGCTGGTGAACGGGCGCCTGCCGCGCCGTGACGCGACGGAGGACGGCTTCGAGGAAGAACCCGAGCCCGGCGCCACGCCGGTCGCCTCGCTGCAGTCGTGGCTGTCGCTGACGGCCGCGCAGCGCGAGAGCCTGGACCAGCTGCTGGACCGGGCCATGATGGACGGACGCTCCTTCACCGACCGCCAGCTGCTGGCGCAGGCGGTGCGGGACTGGATCGCGGTCGAACCCTCGCTGCCGCGCTCGACGTCCGGCACGGGCGGACCGGCGTCGGCGCCGATGCCGCTGCTGCCCTCCCCGCCTCCGCTCGACAGGGACGACGACCGGCCGGCCGGGCCCCGCTCGATCCAGGCGTCCTGGGCCGAGCGGCTGGCCGGGATCGCGCTGGTGCTGGCCCTGGCGGCCGCCGTCGCCTGGCTGCTGCTGCGCGGCGGCTGAACGCGTCGGAAGCACTCGGCGGAAGCGCTCGGCTGGCGCGCAGACGACGCATATCCGCGACGAGTCGTCGACCGACCTCGATGCGTTAGTTCTCTCGCAGGGGTGAGCCCAACGCCCTCGTCAGCGCCCAGTCGAATCGACAACTTCGCGCTGACGATCGACTTGAAAGAGTCACTCGTCCGCCGATGAAGGCGGATTGTCCGAGGCGGGGGCGTCTGCCTACGATCGTTCTCCTGTCGCCGAGGTGGCGATGCGAGGAGGAAACGCGTGAGTTTCGAAATCCGGCCGATGTCCGCCGCGGACTGGCGCAATTGCTGGCGGGACTCGGTGACCGATCCCGAGTGTTCGCCGTGGCTGCGCGGCGTGCTGGAAAGCTGCATCGACGGCAAGAACGCGCACTGGATGCGGCTGTCCGTGCGCTGGGCCGTGGACAGGGGGACGGGCGACTACCTGGTGCGGCTGCCGTCGCTGGTCGGGCGCCAGATCGCCGACCAGTTCTGCGCGCGGGTCGAGGACCGGCTCTACGGCCTGTGCGGGCTGGGCATCGGCGAGGCGCAGGTGTTCTTCGCCGGCGGTTCGTCGCCGTCCTGCGAGGCCATGGGACGGGTCCACGCGGTGCTCTCGGCGGCGTTCGCGGTCCACGGCTCGCATGGCGAGGACATCGGCCGCGACCCCATCCGCATGCCCATCTTCATCCCCGGCGCGCTGGTGCCCGAGGACCTCGTCGCGGAGACGCGCGGCCGGTGATCCGCGGGCCTATCATGGGCGCATCCATGGATGCCCTCCGCCGACATCTGCTCCGTCATGCCACGCTCGGCGCGATGGCCATCGGCATGACGGGCGCGGCGAGCGCGCAGGCCTCATCGGCCGGCCCCTCGCGTACTTCGGGCACTTCGGGCACTTCGGGCGCCTCGGCCAACGCCGGCGCGGGCCGCCCAAGGTCGGCACAGGTGCTGATCGCAGGCACCCCCTTCGCACGGCTCTTCGAGCCCGCGGCCAGCCGTGGCAAGCCGCGCGGCCTGGCCGTCGACCTGCTCGACGCGATCCTGATTCCCGCCGGCCACCAGCCGCGTTACGAGTTCTATCCCTGGCTGCGGGCGCAGTCCATGATCGAACACGGTCCGGCTCAGATCCTCGTCGGTCCGTACCGGACGCCGGAGCGCGAGAAACTGATGCGTTTCTCGCGCCAGGCCTTCTACGAGGATGCGCTGGTGTTCTACGCACGCCGCCGCGAGGAAGGCCTCTGGTGGGGCGACTTCCAGGCCCTGGTGCCGTTGAGGATCGGCGCGGTGCAGGGCTGGGTCTACGGCGACCGCTTCCAGCAGGCGCGCCGGGGCCTGAACGTGACTGCGGTGCGGGACCTGAGCACGGCGCTGCGCATGCTGCAGCTCAATCGGCTGGACCTGATCGCGGCCAACCAGCGCAATTCGGAACCGGTGATCCAGGAGCTGGGGATGACGGACCAGGTGGCGCTGTGCGCGCCGCCGTTCGCGCAATTGCGCGGCCACTTCGCCTTCAGCCGCGATGCGGCGGGCGAGCCCTGGATGGCGCTGGTCGACGCCGGCATGCAGCGCCTGCGCGCCAGCGGCGAATTGCAGCAGATGGCGGCCCGGCGCGGCGTCGCGCTGCCGGACTGATCGCCTTCAGCTCAACAGGAGGAGCGCCAGCCCGATCGCTGCGGGGATGGCCTGGATGAAGAGGATCTTGCGGCTGGCCGTGGCCGCGCCGTAGAGCCCGGCCACCAGCACGCAAGCCAGGAAGAAGACTTTCACCGGTCCGCCCGCGGCGCCCAGCGCCAGGCCCCAGATCAGGCCGGCCGCGAGGAAGCCGTTGTACAGCCCCTGGTTGGCGGCGAGGACTTTGCTCGCCTCGGCGAATTCCTTGGTGAGTCCGAAGGCCTTGCGGCCCTTGGGCGTCGTCCAGAGGAACATCTCCAGGATGAGGATATAGACGTGAATCAGTGCCACCAGGGCGACGACGACATTGGCGGCAAGGGCAAGTGTTGTGTTCATGGTTCGCACTGTACGTCCCGCTATCATCCCCGGCCCGTCTGCCGTTCCCTGTCCCGCACGTTCCATGTCCAAAGCAGCCCAGCTCAACCCTGCCCAGTTGGCGGCCGTGCACCACCTCTCGGGGCCGTGCCTGGTGATCGCTGGCGCGGGTTCGGGCAAGACCAGCGTGATCACGCAGAAGATCGCCAAGCTGATGTCCGAGGGCTACCGGCCGAAGAACATCGCCGCGATCACCTTCACGAACAAGGCCTCGCAGGAGATGCGGGAGCGCGCCAAGCAC